>NZ_JAUBUC010000147.1:0-7180 GCF_036705285.1 Microcoleus sp. B4-C1
GTAGAGGTTTTTGGACTTGAAAGCTAGTTCGTCTATTTGGGCGAAACGGTGTTCCGTGGATTTAATGATGTGCCTCTGTGTTAGTTGCATTTGAGACTTGCGTTTTTTGGGCTATGCGTATTCCTTGTTCAACACTCACAACAATAGAATACCATTATTGTTTATAATTGCTTATAAACTCAAGGAAGTTTTACAATACTGTTTGTTTTCCCTGGCTTGCACAAGTTTAACAAACGATCGCGGGTTGAGATTGCTCCGCGACAGTTCTCCGAGGAGTTGCTAATGCTTCCGGTTGTGCACTGCTGCCAAAAATTACACGGGAAGCTGCAAGGGAAAGCCACAATCTTTGGGAAAGTGCGATCGCCCTTGAAAGTGAAAATCAGCCTTATATGGTCAGAATCAGAAACTTGCCCGCTGTCCGGTAACATGAGAAAGGATTAATTTTTAACAGCGCGGCATGGCTACTATTTGGGAACTCGACTTTTACAGCCGTCCAATCATAGACGAGCGAGAGAAAAAAAAATGGGAAGTGTTGATCTGCGAAAGCCCGCTGAATGTAGGCGACAAGGCCGAATCTCTGTTTCGCTACTCGCAATTCTGCTCCAGTTCAACCGTGAATTCCCTGTGGCTGGCGGGTGCTATTAAAGAGGCGATCGCCGCAGCACCGAAACGCCCCGAAAAAATCCGCTTTTTCCGCCGCCAAATGGCGAACATGATTACTAAAGCCTGCGATGACTTGGACATTCCCGCCGCCTGCAGCCGCCGCACCCTCGCCCTTAGCCTGTGGCTGGAAGAACGGATGCAAGACGTTTATCCCGCCGAACCGGGCTATCAACCGGTTGTGAACCCGAGCGTTCAATTTGTACCTGAAACGCCAGTTGCGCTGCCGGATGCTTTAATCGGCGAAAAATGGGCGTTTGTGAGTTTGCCGATCGCAGCTTTTGATGAAATGTCCGAGTGGGATATCGGATTTGGCGAAGCTTTCGGACTGCCGATGACACGCCTCGCCCCAGAAACGCAAATTCCGGGACTAATTATCTACTCGTCGAGAGCAACAGCCCTGGCAGGTTGGATGTCGGGCTTGGAGTTGGCTTTCCTGAAATTTGAGAGCGGCCCACCTGCTAGGCTGGTATTAGATACGGGAGCTAACGATCGCTGGATTTTAGCTAATCTCAGAGACGCAGCAACTGAGAGAGAAGCGAAAGGATTTGAAGCCGCGAAAAACCAAGCAAAAAAAGTACATTTCTTAGCAATTCAGTCGAATCCTGAATCGGAATCTTTCGCAGGATTTTGGCTGCTGCACGAACTAACTATTTAGTCATTAGTTATTAGTCATTAGTCATTAGTCATTAGTCATTAGTTATGAGTCAATATAGCTGTTAACTCTAGACTAATGACGGTAGATTATTAACTGATGACTGATGACCAATGACTGTAAAATCTGGTTATCGCCAATTACACCAGTTTTCCCAAAAGAATCTAAATGTAGACCCGTGCACCCAACCCATATCCAGTAAGTTATTGCCAATTCTTTAATCGAAAATCGAAAATCGAAAATCGAATCGCCCATTACCAACCACCGACAACAATGACCAATCACCAATCAGCAGAACAACTGCTAGAACTAGCCACCAAAGCAGGTGCAGAAGCTGCTGAGGTATTGGAATCGCAATCGCTCTCGCGGCCGGTCTTTTTTGAAGCAAACCGTCTCAAACAGCTAGAAACCGCCCAAGCAGAAGGCATTGCCCTGCGGCTGTGGCGGGACGGGCGGCCGGGTTTGGCGGTGGCCTATGGGCCTGTGGAACTGCAAATTTTGGTGGACAGGGCGATCGCACTTTCGCAACTTAACGAACCGGAAACCATCGAACTCGGCACCGGTGAGAAAGTTGTTTATCCCGATCGCGGAGTGTCGGTGCCGGCCGAACAGCTAGTAAACTGGGGCAAAGAGGCGATCGCGATCGTCCGCGAAGCTTATCCAGAAAGCCTCTGCACCGCCGAACTCGACTGCGAAATCGAGAGCACGCGCTTGGTGAACACCAAAGGCTTGGATTCCAGTCACACCGACACCACCCTCAGCGGTTACTTGTCAGCAGAATTAGTGCGGGGCGAAGATTTCCTCAACATTTGGGAAGGCGAAACCGAACGCGGCACCCTCGACTTAAACACCAGCGCCAAGCGGGTTTTGCAGCGTTTGGAATGGGCGAAAGAAAATGTAGCCCCCCCCACGGGCCGCGTGCCGGTGCTGTTTACAGCCAAAGCCGCCGATTTACTGTGGGGCACTGTCTGTGCGGCGTTGAACGGCAAACAGGTACTCGAAGGCGCTTCGCCTTGGAACGATCGATTAGGCCAACAAGTGACATCGCCCCTTGTCACCCTCTCGCAGCAGCCGGATATCGGGCCCTATAGCTGTCCTTTTGATGACGAAGGTACTCCCACTCGGGCGATCGTCTTTATCAACAGCGGAGTGTTGCAGCTATTTTATACCGATCGTACCACCGGTCGAGCCTTGGGCAGTGGCACCACCGGCAACGGATTTCGCCCAGGTTTGGGCAGCTATCCGACGCCGAGTTTATTCAATGTTTTGATTAAACCAGGTTCGCGATCGCTAATCGATTTAATCGCTAAATTAGACGACGGAATTGTAGTCGATCAAATGCTTGGCGGCAGTGCTGGAATTTCCGGCGATTTTTCAATTAATGTCGATCTCGGCTACCGAGTCAAAAAAGGTCAAATAGTCGGCAGAATTAAAGACACAATGGTAGCTGGCAACGTCTACAGCGTCCTCAAACAATTAGTAGAATTGGGAGGAGACTCTGAGTGGAACGGTTCTTGCCAAACACCGTCTCTAATTGTAGAGGGATTGTCCGTCATCGGCAAGAATTAAAGGAATCGGGCATGGGGCATGGGGCATCGGGCAGGGGTAATTGGTAATCGGTAATAGTTAGTAGTTAGTAGTTAGTGGTTAGTAGTTACTTGTTAGTAGTTTTTCTAATTAAAAATAACCAATTCCCCATGCCCAATTCCCCATGCCCAATTCCCCATTCCCAATTCCCCATTCCCAATTCCCCATTCCCAATTCCCAATTCCCCATTCCCACTTCCCATACATAATATGCGTATTTGTTTTATCGGCGATTCTTTTGTAAACGGTACTTGCGATCCCAAATGTCTTGGTTGGACAGGACGGATTTGCGCGGCCGCTTGCGGACAAGGACACGATATTACCTACTACAATTTAGGAATAAGGGGAGAAACCAGTGCCGATATAGAAACTCGTTGGTTCAACGAAGTTTCTGGCCGCTTACCTCACTACGCTGACGGCAGAATAGTATTTTCCTTTGGCGTCAACGACACTTACCTAGAAAACGAAAAGATTCGCATAGAAGTTGAACAATCAATTGAAAATGCCCGCTCTATTCTCACGTCAGCCAAAAATATATTTCCAGTATTAATGGTAGGGCCACCGCCAGTTATTGATGCCGATCGCACAATGCGTATTGCCAACTTATCTGAACAGTTTTCCCAAGTTTGCAACGAGTTAAATGTGCCTTATTTAGATGTTTGCACCCCGCTGCAAAACTCCGAAATTTGGCATAAAGAACTTACCGAAAATGACGTTTCCCATCCCCGCGCAGCCGGTTACGCTGAATTGGCTAAAATAGTTCACAATTGGGACGGTTGGAAAGCTTGGTTTAAAAATATCAATATATCAGATCAAGAGACAGTAACGCTGTTCCGAGCCGTGGGCAAAAAAGAAATGGAACTGATTAAAGAAAGCGATTTTCTGGCATTTCCGCCGCGCTTATCCTTTCAGCCTATTTTTTATCCCGTACTCCACAAAGCATATGCCATACAAATTGCACGAGATTGGAATACAAAAGATGCAGCATCGGGATATTTCGGCTATGTAACCCGGTTTCGAGTTTTGGCTGAATTCTTAAAAAAATATCCCGTCCAAACTGTCGGCAGTTCGATTCATCAAGAATATTGGATTCCTGCCGAAGAATTGGCTCAATTTAATCAAAACATTGTCGGAAAGATTGAAATTTTTGCTGAATATCAACCGTAGAATAGGAGGAAATCATCCTTGAATTCAATCGGTTTGAACTGATATCTTGCACCATTCTCAATTAGCCGTAGGGGCGGGTTCGCCAACAGCCTTAAAGCTTGCAAATAGGTTCTATAAACCCGCCCAACCCCACGAAAAATCCTCTTATTGATATTGCTGCAAGATGTCAGTTTGAAGTGATAAATTTTGACTGGTACGGCACTCTGAATAGATTGGGAAAGGGTAAAACAACGCAGATCAACGCAAAATGGTAAAATTCATCTGCGTTAATCTACGTGTATCTGCGGTTAAAAAAAGCCGCTTCTAAATGAAAGTGAAATAAGGTTGATCCAGATTCAAATCCATCACCCCTTGCACCGTGGCAATTAAATCATCGGATTCACCGGGTTTCTTGAGGAAAATGCTAGTCGCATTTCCCGAAACCGACAGCGAATAATTGCCCTTAATTCCCGAAAGGACGATCGCATCCTCAGCAGACTTAAAGTCACTAATCACAGCATTACCATCACCAGAGTAGTAGATTTTATCACTATCTCCCAGCAAGAAACGGTCATTACCTTCCCCGCCAGTCAAAGTATCAAACTCCCCAACTCCTGGGTTAGTAGCACTCGGATCGATACCTGCTAAAGTATCATCCCCAACGTCACCGCTAACAACATCATTACCGCTGCCGCCGAGTAAGAAATCATTATCTAACTGACCGAAAATGCTGTCATCTCCAGCATCACCGCCGATAGAATCATCGCCCTTTCCTCCCAAAATTATATCGTTACCGTCTCCTCCCAAAACAACATCCAAGCCTTTATTTGCGTACAGCGAATCATTACCGCCGGCACCTAAAATGGTATCGGAAGCTTTACCGCCGTAAACAATATCATTGCCATTTCCAGCATCGATAAAGTCGGTGCCAGCATTGCCCAATAGCGAATCTTCGCCGTCATTGCCAAGGATATTATCACCACCATCTAAACCGGAAATCGTATCGTTTCCAGCTAAACCATCCAATGCGTCACCTTGCGGAGTTCCGAAGAACAAATCGCTAAGCGGCCCGCCACTGAAAGTAGAATCAACGGTAGTATTCGGACTCGGAATCCCAATTGCCGGCGTTAAAATTTGGGGGCCGTCAGGTGTGGGAGTTGGTGTGGGTGTGGGTGTGGTTGGGAGTGGGGGTAGAGATGGAGGAACAAAGCGATCGAGAATAGTATTTCCCGATAAACCTGCAACAGTTTCGATAAATCCGCTGCCGGGGCGATTGCTGCTGGGAGAATCGAAGAAATTGAGAATTTCGATGTCATCTGCGGCGTTGATTTTACCGTCTTTGTTGATGTCTACTAGCAAGCTAGTACCGCTGCGATCAACTCCAACTTTACCGGGACTTAGAAATAAAGCTGCGGTAACACCCGTGACAACCAGGCTGTCAGTGCCGGCACCTGCTTGAATCTTGCTGCCGGCGGATTGTGTGGGTTCGAGGATAAAGGTATCGTTGCCGCCACCACCGGTGAGAATGTCGGCACCGCCGTTACCGATGAGGCTTTCATCGCTGCTGCTGCCAGTGATAGTATCAGGCAAAGCTGTACCGATGATAACTTCGATACCGGTGAGAGTATCAGTACCTTCGGCTGTGGAACTTCCCGCCGCGAGATTGATATTCACAGGACTCAGCAGAGTAGCATAAGACACCGTATCGATACCGGCACCGCCGACGATGCTGTCATTGCCTTCACCGCCATCTAGAGAATCATCTCCATCGCCGCCGTCGAGAGTGTCATTGTCTTCGTTTCCGAACAAAAAGTCATTGTCGGCACCGCCCAACAAACTGTCATTCCCTTCAGCCCCGTACAGAGAATCTTTGCCATCTCCTCCATTGATAATGTCAGTACCTTCACCGCCCCACAGGCTGTCGTCACCGGCAGCGCCTAGGAGAGTATCGTTACCTTCGCCGCCGTCGAGGGTGTCGTCGCCATCGCCGCCGTCGAGATAGTCATTGCCAATCCCCGTACCGAGAATTACCGTACCGCCCGCCTCACTAATCGTAATGAGTTCGTCGCCGT
Organism: Microcoleus sp. B4-C1; assembly: GCF_036705285.1. Taxonomy (NCBI): domain Bacteria; kingdom Bacillati; phylum Cyanobacteriota; class Cyanophyceae; order Oscillatoriales; family Microcoleaceae; genus Microcoleus; species Microcoleus sp. B4-C1. The sequence goes on from NZ_JAUBUC010000147.1 coordinate 6,120, forward strand.
TCAACACATCATTGCCAGCGTTGCCGAACAGCGAATCATTGCCTTGATTGCCCTCAATCTCATCGTTGCCGGCCAATCCGTCAATGCTGTCATCGCCACTGCCACCTGGAAGGAAATCATCTTCAGGAGTCGCCTTCAGCGGGAAACTCGTGAGAATAGCGGCCCCTGAGAGATTGCCAACTTGTTCGATAAAACCATCTCCTTGTTCGAGATTTGGTTCAGCGAAGAAGTCAAGAATCAACAAGTCGTCAGTCGCGTTAAAAATCCCGTCCTTGTTGAGGTCAATTAGCAAGTCGGTATCGAATTCGCCACCCCGCGTGACGCCTGCCGTATCGGCGGCCAAGCCGATCGCCAGCGTGACACCATTGAGAGTTAGACTATCAGTGCCGTTGTCATCAGCAATGACATTGCCCCCTGCGGAAGTACCATTTAACACGTAGAAGTCATTACCAGTACCGCCAAATAGACTGTCTACACCGCCACCGCCTTCTAGGGTATCGTTGCCATCATCTCCGTAGAGTTCGTCGTTTCCAAGGCCGCCATTGATATTGTCATTATCTGCGCCGCCACTGAGTTCGTCATTGCCGTCACCGCCAGCTAAGGTATCGTTACCATCGTCGCCATCTGCGATATCGTTGCCAATACCGCCAGAAATAGAGTCATTGCCTTCGTAACCAAACAAAGAGTCATCGCCGGCATCTCCTGTGAGGGTGTCGGAACCGTTTCCGCCTAAAACTGCGTCGTTACCGTCGTCGCCGGAGAGCAAATTATTGCCCAATTCGTCGTCTAGGAAGTCATTTCCTGCACCGCCAAAGAGGCTGTCATTTCCTGCGCCGCCATTTAAGTAGTCATCTCCGGCATTACCTAGAAGGGAGTCATTTCCTGCTTCATCGAAAATTTCATCGTCACCTGCAAGGCCGTCGATGGTGTCGTTTTGCGGACTACCTTCGATCGCATCATCGCCGACAGTACCAAGTATTATCCCCGGAGTCGGAGTCGGGGTTTCCGGAGTCGGAGTCGGGGTTTCCGGAGTCGGAGTCGGGGTTTCCGGAGTCGGAGTC
>NZ_JAUBUC010000147.1:7280-9760 GCF_036705285.1 Microcoleus sp. B4-C1
GGAGTCGGAGTCGGGGTTTCCGGAGTCGGAGTCGGGGTTTCCGGAGTCGGAGTCGGGGTTTCCGGAGTCGGAGTCGGGGTTGCCGGAGTCGGAGTCGGAGGAGCCGGAGTCTGCGCTTTAATTACATTCTTCGCTGATGCGGCTGGGGGAACAGTCAGAAAGTCACTGCCAAGCAGGTTACCGACGTTTTGGAATTTGCCGCTAGTAGACAAGAAAAAGTCTTCAATAGTCAAATCTACCTGCGATTCTAACTGCCCGTCAGCATTCAAATCGATCAGCAAATCGTCGTCTTCTTTGACAGTTCCGTTTTGGCCTGCTGCAAGGGTTTTTGTCAGAGTGGCGTTGTTGAGGATTAAATTATTGGCGGTGCCACCAACATTTTTAATTCTGCTGCCTGCTGCTGTCTTGGCATCAAGGATGAAGGTAGTGTTTCCGGTGCTGCCGACTAGGGAGTCACTACCGCCACCACCGATCAGGGTGTCGCCGGCATCAACGGCGACGAGGGTATCCTTGCCACGGCCGCCGGAGAGGGTGTTGGCTACATCGTTACCGACTATTGAGTCATTTCCTTCGCCTGCGAAGGCATTGTCGATGATGCTGCCGGGGGCAATGGTGAGGGTTTGAGGAGCGAGTTTTGTACGCCCTGTTACATCTCGACCCGGTAGGGTACTTGTTGCACCGGACGCCAGGTTGACTATAACGTCGTCAGTAATCGCCGCCACGTTGATAATGTCATTGCCACCGTTGGTATCGGTGACAGTTTTGCGAGTAGTATCGGTGAAACTTGCGAACTCGTTGGTGTAGATGTAGGTGTTGTCGGTAATTAAATCATCACCGTACAACCGTAAAGTTGCACCTTTGAGTTTGCCGATATTGTTGCCGGTATTTTTTGCGTCGTTGGTGGCGCTATTATCTGAAATGTTCAACGTCCAATTGCCAAGACCGGTTTCTCCCCAGTGGCGAGCACTGCTAAAGGTGTAGTTGAGGGTTGTGTCTTTGAAACCGTTATCCTCTTTCTTTTCACCTACCGCGGTGAAGTAAGGGACGCGATCGAGCATGATACTCTCGGTTGTGTCGGGAGAAGTGAGCTTAACTACTAAGTCTTGAAATTGACCGTGCTCGATATCCAAATCTAGTTCGAGCTTGTCGATGTTGATGCCTTGATTAATGTTGAAAGTTTGAGTAATTCCTGCGGGGTTATTATCGAGAATATCCAACGGTGCTGGCAGGGTCAAATTGGCAAGTTGAAATTTCTCATTTGCCGCAGTTGCTGCTTCATTTTTGGCAGTTCCCGATCGCAACTGCCAAGTTTCTGCCAAACGCACTGCTGCCGTGGCATCGACTAATCCGAAGCCGTAATTATGGTTGACGTGGAGTCCGCCGCCGTTCCAGTTTTTCGCACCGTTGAATTTCCAATCGCTGTTGCTAGAGTCATTTTTCCGGGCTGAGTAACCGAGGATTTCCTGAACGTCGCGGTAGCCGAGTTTGGGATTAGCTTCTAGGATTAAAGCGATCACCCCCGAAACCATCGGTGTTGCTGATGATGTGCCGTTAAAGTCGTTGGTGTAGTTGAGATTGTCAAAATTGTCTCCGCTTTTTTTGTTGTAGCCCTCGTTTGCAGTACGATCGACCGTGACAATACTGCCTCCATCACCGAAAGCTGAGACGAGAAGCGGCGCACCCGGATTGCTGTACGGGGCAAAAACTCCCTTATTATCGATCGCAGCTACAGCAATTGTATAGCGACTGTTTGGCATATTGCTTAAGTTGGCATTTCTCCCCCGCTGTTCCACTCCTGCTGTCAGGTTAGGGTTAACGTTTTCGCGCTCGTTTCCCGCTGCCCAGACAGATACTGTTCCCAACTTATTGCGGCCGTTGGTGACAGCGTTTTTGATGGCTGCAACATAGTCGTTAACATCTACAAAGTTTGATGTTAAGCCCCAGCTATTGTTAGAAACGTCGAATTTATCCTGCGCTTGTAAACTGGGAAGGACGCTTTTATCGGAAAATTTATAACTGGCGATCGTTGCTTGATAAGCAACACCTACTGTACCAAGATTGTTTCTTCTAGCTGCAATCACTCCAGCTACAGATGTACCATGATTGTCACCAGCCGTCGCTGGAAAGGGGCCTCCTGAGCCGTCTGGCAGGGAAAGCGATAGATCGAAGTTACCTGCAAAGTCTTCGTGATTGCCCTCAGTACCATCATCGATGACACCTACTTTGATGCCTTTACCGGTATACTGCGGCCACAGAGGGAGTACATTGATATCGATGCCGGGAGTGCCTGGAGTGACAGTATTATTTGCTACTCCCTGTCCTGTGTTGAACAGCCACCACTGATCCTTAGCTAGGGTATTTTTTAAGTCGTCTGGTAATTTATTGGTCACAACAAGCCCTCACACTAGAATTTTCTTAACTGTTTCTGAAAGCAACGATCATGGGGAGAGGTCGATCGCATCTTTTAAAAGATGCGATCG
>NZ_JAUBUC010000229.1:0-1370 GCF_036705285.1 Microcoleus sp. B4-C1
TCCCGCCCGTCCAAAAAGGACGGGCGGGACGCCCATCCCACTTTCAAGAGTGGAAGTTATTTAATTCTCATTCCTAAATAAAAATTCATCCCTCTCACTGTATTGATTGCTATATTTTACGCCATAAACTCAGGAGAGCTTTTTCTTCTCCCTCCTGCCTCAAAACTCCAATTCCTAGCTTGGCTGCTTTCATTTAGATTCTCCCTACATATCTTCGGGATCTGGTGCGATCGGGCGCAGTTTTTTTAAAGTCGCATAAATTTTCAGTAAATACCGATCTACACACTCGCCAAACGCAAAGTTAAAATATACCCAATAAAAAATAGCTCCTCCTAGCTGTTTTTTGGGCCAGCTAAATATCAGGGAGTGCATCTACGTGTCAATAAATAAAACGCTCAAAGGCAGAGCCACTACACCTGCCCCAGGTTTTACCATGATTGAGCTATTGATAATTATTTTAATCATAGGAATATTTTGTGCGATCGTCGCCCCCTCTTGGCTAATGTTTATTAACAACCACCGTTTAAAGGTATCAGTCGATCGAGCTTATTGGGCAATGGAACTTGCCCGCAGCAACGCCAAACGCGACAAAACCTCATGGCAAGCCAGCTTCAAACAAGTAGGAGAAAACGTACAAATAGCCGTTCACCCAGCCGACATTCCCCCAGCCCAAATACCAGACAGTCAATGGAAAAACCTAGAACCGCAAATTCAAATAGATCCAGATGAAACAACAGTGCTCCAAGTAAATGACAGCAACGAACAAAAAACAAACGGCACAATCCGGCGCGTCATGTTCAACCACAGAGGTTGCCCCGTATCTCGAAGCGACCACGACTGCACGCTAACGAGTATAAGAGCCAAAGGAACCCTAACACTATATCATCCCAATTTAAGAAACAGCCAACGCTGCATCATCATCTCCACTCTCCTAGGACATAAACGCACCTCCCAAAGACAATCAAAACCCAACGACAACAAAAGATATTGTTACTGACAGGGCGATGAGAGGAATTATTGTGGAGTAGGGAAACGGCATTACCGCGTCGTCAATAGCCTTGTTGTCGATGCTTATATTCGATGTCAATTCTTGACGCAATATCTCCGATCTAACTCACGCCCAGAGTACCATTCTCGCTTAACAGGCTTTTCGCCCTGTTCCGCAAAGAGTGAATTTTCTTGTGGAACAGGCAGAAAAGCCTGTTCATAAAAGGCTTATTGAGAATGGTGCAACATCTCAGATACAGCATATTCCATGTTCATGAAGTACACACAATCTTGTAGTAAGGATCGCGAATTAAATAACTTACAATTTTAATTTTTATTGTGGGATGGGCGTCCCGCCCGTCCTTTTGGGACGGGCGGGACGC
>NZ_JAUBUC010000230.1:0-1363 GCF_036705285.1 Microcoleus sp. B4-C1
TTACCGCAAAAGTGGGTCTAAAGCCCCGTCCTTCTAGGACGGCTTTAATTTCTACAATTTGTAAATAATTGTTAAATAGGTAGATTTTGTGGGTAAAAGTTGCAGTAAAAATAATGATAAACTATTCCCATGATAGTATTAGAGTTTAAGTTGAAAGGCAAAGCGGAGCAATATCGGATCATGGACGAAATGATTCGGACGGCTCAATTTGTCCGAAACAAAACTCTTAGACATTGGATAGACAATCAAGGAATTAAGCTGGTAGACCTATACAAACAGTGTGCCATTATGGCGAAAGAGTTTGAATGGGCAGGCAAGCTTAACTCGACGGCACGTCAAGCTTCGGCGGAGCGTGCCATTTTTGCTATAGGGCGTTTTTTTGCTAATTGCAAAGCAAAGAAACCAGGGAAAAAGGGATTCCCGCAGTTCAAAAAACACACTCGTTCCGTTGAGTACAAACAATCGGGTTGGTCACTTTCTGCCGACAAAAGATGTTTAACATTTAAAGACGGCTTCGCTGCTGGGAAGTTCAAGTTGGTTGGTAGTCGGGATTTGTATTTCTACGCGCCAAACGAGATTAAACGAATCAGAGTCGTGCGTCGTGCCGACGGATACTACGCTCAATTTTGTATCAATGTGGAACGGAAAGAGGAAGCTATTTCCACTGGTAAAGCCATTGGAATAGATGTCGGATTAAACCATTTTTATACTGATAGCGATGGCGAAACAGTTCCTAATCCTCGGTATCTCCGCAAAAGCGAAAAAGCTCTGAAGAGATCGCAGAAGCGAGTTTCTCGGAAAAAGAAAGGTTCTAAAAATCGAAAAAAAGCGATCAACAAGTTAGGAAGAAAACACCTGAAGGTCAGTCGACAGCGTAAAGACTTCGCCATTAAGACGGCGTTGTGCGCGGTGAAATCTAACGATTTTGTAGCCTACGAAGACCTTCAGGTGCGGAACATGGTTAAGAACCATAAACTCGCTAAATCAATTAGCGATGCTGCGTGGTCACAGTTTGCTCAATGGTTGGAATACTTTGGAAAAGTGTACGGCAAAACAGTTATTGCTGTTGCTCCTCAGTACACATCTCAGGAATGTTCACACTGTGGCAACCTGGTTAAAAAAACTCTGTCAACTCGAACCCATATTTGTGGTTGTGGTGTGGTGTTAGATCGCGACCATAATGCCGGAAAAAACATTTTGGCAAAGGGATTGAAGCAGGCAGGAATCAATTTAAATACGGTGGGGCACACCGAAATTTACGCTGGGGGACAGACCGATCTCTACTCGCTGATGGTAGCCAAACAGAGATAAGTTCGACTGGATGATCCAAGAATCCCTGCGCCTTTAGGCAAGGGAGTGTCAA
>NZ_JAUBUC010000231.1:0-1334 GCF_036705285.1 Microcoleus sp. B4-C1
AAAAATCTTCTCTTTATCCCTTGGGCAAGTCTATTGCAACTAGATTAACTGCTACCCCTACTTATTGAGCCGATACGAATTTACGATTGCCAAAAAAATCGAGGATATGTAACATTAGGTAACAGTAAGGATACCAGTGAATTTGCTTGTGAATCCATCAAACACTGGTGGAATAATTATGGAAAAGCCGCCTATCCTCATGCTAATTCGATTTTAGCTAAGTGTGATGGTGGCGGTAGCAATAATGCTAATCATTATATCTTTAAGCAAGATTTACAAAAGTTAGTAGATGAAATTGGAATTGAGATCAGAATAGCTCATTACCCTCCGTATACATCTAAATACAATCCCATTGAACATCGACTCTTCCCTCATATAACCAGAGCCTGTCAAGGAGTTATTTTTACAAGTCTAAATTTAGTCAAAAGTCTCATGGAAAAACTCACACTAACAAGGGTCTATCTGTAGTTGTAAATGTGGTAGATAAAATCTATGAAATTGGTCGAAAGGTGACTGATGATTTTAAAAAAAATCTGAAAATTGTTTTTGATGAATATTTACCCAAATGGAATTATCGAGCGGTACCTCAACTCACGAATTAATCAAGTTATTAATTTTTCATTCCTAAGTTAGATTTAGACCCGGATTTGATTTTAAATCACCCTAACCTTCCTTCAGTCTTGTCTTATGGTACTCTGGCTGCTTAAAAACTGTCCGGAGTATTGCAATAAAAACACATATATTTTGTTCACTTCAAGATGAGTGTGAAATTGGAGTTTATGCGCTCTGAAAACATAATTAGCAATTGGTATTAAGTACAGAGGAATCTGTTTACTTCTGTTGTCCGTGAGCCTATTTTTGCCAACCTTCACAACGATGCCATTATCTAGACTACATAGATGATATTTTTTGCCAATGCGTAAGTCCTAACATCTTAAAAAACTTAAACGAAGCTGCACCTGCAACGAAGCTGCCCAAAGATTCGGCGATTGGGCACCTATACTCGATTCACGAAATAGCCCAGATGCAACAAGGGAGGAGCGATCGCCGACTCGGCTGCACACAGTCTTCCTGGCTAGATTAAATGAACCACTCTATCAGCTTGAATTCAATGCAATATTGCAGCTAGTAGAAATAAGCAAGTAGAGAAATTACTACAAAAAGATTCGGTTCCCTCTACTAACACCACCAGAGTAAGAACGCTATAGTTGATAAACGTCGAAAAGAGGGCAGCTTGAAGCGATGCCCCCCAAGGCGCTGAACCTAGAAAAAAGAATAGTTTGAAAGCTTAAAGCACTATTAACCTCGTCAAAAAATTAAGATAGAGAGTAAAA
>NZ_JAUBUC010000232.1:0-1333 GCF_036705285.1 Microcoleus sp. B4-C1
AAATACGTCAATATACTTACACAAAGAAAATCATTTAGGATTGATCTAGATAGAGAAAATCATTTAGGATTGCTATATAATCTATTGGGTCATGCTTTGCGTAAGGCAGTGAGTGTGATAGCTGCTGTGCAGGGGCGGGAGCCGGCAGAAATTGCCTCGGAAGCCGGTGCACCCATCCTCAATAGTTCCAGTTTAAAAACGGCCTTAGATTTAAACTGGGATAATCCAGTAGAGCGTCAAAATGCACTATCCATTATCCTAAATAGCTTAGCTTCTGTAGAAGAATGGATGCAAAGCCAGTCTAATTGTGATGAGTTTGAAGCGGCTCAAGATACTTTGTAAGTAGATAGGCGGGAAAAAACCAATCTATGTAACAAAACATTAAGTTGCCTGATTGGAGTTAAACTTAAGACGTTGCGTGGTGTAATTTCCCCTTTGTCCTCTAGCTTCTACTCCATGAATTACGGCGTAGGCGAGTTCTAACTCATCATCAAACATTTGTCCTGCCAACTCATCTTTCTTAATGTGTTGCCACTCCAATTCAATGGGGTTCATTTCCGAACAATACTTGGGTAAAAAGAAGATATATAAACCTTGCTTTTCCCAATGCGGCCATAACTCTTGGACTTCTTTGCATCGGTGTATTGGGCCGTTGTCTTGTACAATTACTCTCGGTCGTCCAATTTCAGCAGCTTCCTGGGCTTCTCGCTCCATCATTTTGATATAAGCTTTTCGATCAACACCCCCAATTACTAAACCATAAATAAAACTGATTCCCTGTTGAAGAAGTCCGATAATACTTAGTCTACGACCACGCCGTTTCGTTTGTTCTAACCGTTTTTGCTCACCTATTTGGTAATAAGTATACCCTGGTTCACTCCACGCACAAAAACCTGATTCATCTAAATACTTTAAGTCAATTCCTCCCGCTGCTGCCTCTAATTGCAACATATCTAAGTCAGATTGCTTCGTTTCTTGTACTAGGGGGTCTTGTTTTCCTTTGTGACTTTTTCTGGCTCGTTTCCAAATAAACCTTTTTTTTTTAGTATCCTTCTTAATCGATCGGCACTTAGTTTGACAGAACGTTCTTTTTCTAATTTCTGGACTAATTGAAGACTGTTATATGTACGTGATTCGTTTTTGAGGCATTCTTTTAAAAACTCTATATCTTCCTCTTTCCACGTTGGCTTTGCCCCTCGACCAGGCAACTCCCAAAGCCCTTCCATGCCTAGATTCGACCATTTATGTAAAACCTCTCTGTAAGGATTCAGGTCTTTGATTGGGGAATAAGAGAAGGCATGAAAAAGTTACAAGAATGGGCAGATATAGCATC
>NZ_JAUBUC010000148.1:0-9141 GCF_036705285.1 Microcoleus sp. B4-C1
ACAACAAACTACATTGAAATTTAGTCGGATTTAACTGTAGCATATTTTGGGTTCCAGTTAAGATGCGTTTACCCTGAAAATCTCCCGAACCATTTGCTTACTTAAATAGCGAAAAAATAAAAGAGACCCAGAAAGATTTACGTCCAATTCTCAACGATTGGATAACCAATTTTATCAAACCTTTTGCTAAAAAATTAGATGGACTCTCGGAAGTTATCGACCGTTTGGAAGATTTGCACGATCGAAATGAGTTGTTAACAATTACGCCGTTGGAGTCTCAAGTTTTACCTTGGAAATGGTCAGCAACAACAGGAACAAGTCAGGCAACAAAGACTTATGATTATTGCGTGTTAGTCGATTATGTAGCTCGCGCGATCGCGGGAAAAGAGATTTTTCAGGGGCTAGGAAAAATGAAGCGGGTTATCTCTAGCGGCGCGCGTCTCACAACTGGAACGGCAGAATTGATTACCGATCCCATTACTTTACCAAAACATACGGGAAAATTCAGTCTGGTGGTATCCTTAGAAGTGGTAACTTATCCTTCTTTGCATCAGCCTTTATTGAAGATAGATGTTTCCAAACGCCGCTGGTTAAGTGACTTAAAACCCGCACAATATAACTCAGCAAATATTAGCGGCTTTGTCTTTTCTCAAGAGTACAGCGATCGCACCTTTCGCTACACGGTGCTTTCTCAATCCGAAAAACAGGATAAAAATCCACAGAACAAAAAGAAAAATTGGTTTTGGGCGATCGATAAGAATTTTGAAGCATTGCGCGGCAAGCTCAAACTCCCGATGAAAATATCTGATAATCAAAACATTGGTTCTCAGATTGCATTGGGGAAAGCTTCAACGGATAGCTGCCAAATAGTGCTAACTTACCGCAACGGATTGCAAGAAGGGAAACATGGGATTAAGGTAGGCGTACCGGAGATTGATAAATTAGAAGCTTTTGAAAAGATTGCCGAAATTCTCCAGCCTATTGGCTTTCAACCTTTTGATAGTTACTCGGAAGTGGAATTTAAGAAGGGTGAAGCTCACAATTTAAAAAAGAATCAAGCTGCTTCACGCATGATTAATCTTCCTACTCTGTTAGGTGCGGCTTTAGAAATTATCGAAAAAAACGACTGTTCTGATTTTACTCCCAAATACCTAAAAAGCTTTAAGGACGATGAGTTAAATAGCTTGCTGAATAAACACCTCGATTTTAGGTTAGAGAATATTTACCAAGGTAGAAAAGCCCTTGAATTGGTGTGTCAGGTAAAAGAACTCCAAGCTTTAATTCAGGCTAACCAAGAAGCTATGCGTCGGCTATATCCTAACGAAAAACTGTTGCTTGTTGTCTTTTACGAAGAACAATGTCAAACCGAATTAAAAATGCTGCAAGCGATGATTCGCGTTCTCTGGGGTGATACGATCGAACTCATGGCTAATCGTTTGCCAGCAAAGAGTCACGGGCCCAAAGAGTCATTGCCCGGTGCAAATTTGACAGCGAAAGAGCGATCGCAAAACCGCATAAAAGCCTGGGAGTCGATCGTCAAACAACTTGCTTTACGCAAACAGCGAACTTTTTGCCTAGTAATGGCACGGGAATGGTATCCAAACAATAAACATGACGATTCGGTGAATAAACCCTCATCCCGTCAAGCACTGGCTAAACTCGCTGGTTCTTGCGTGCAGTTTCTGCTACCGATTGAAACAACTAAGGAGAAACAACTTCTCAAACTAGATGATTTTTCCCATCGAGTGCAAGCTGCTCTAAAAGACTTACTTTCTGCTCATTCTGGCCGCATTGATGATGTCAAGGAAAAGGTTGACAAATGGCTAAAAGACCTTCCAGTAGAAGCTAGACCCAAAGAAATTATCGGGATTACGATCGTCCGCAAACAGAAAGGTCGCGTTCGCGGTGATATTGGCAGTACATTTTTGCCAATTGCTATGCGCCTCAAGGTGGATACAGGCGAGTGCGAAATGTGCGGCGCCTACGAGCAGGGTAATAATTCACAAATCAGTCCTTGGAGCAATTTTTCTGATGCGCTCGCCTTCATCTCTCAAATTTCGCCCGTGAAACTGGCTGATAAAAAAGATCGGCGTCAGACTCGTTTCATGGACTTTGTTAACCAGATTATTTCAAATTCTGTAGACGAGGGAAATCAACCATTAGTGATGATTGATTCTTCTAACTGCGTGCAACTTTGGCCTTGGCTTGCTGATCCGAGGATGAATGCAAATCAGATTAATTTTAAAACCCAGTCGGGAAGCCCCTTGTACGAACACATGGAGCAAGTGTGGAAAGGCGCACGGCTGATTCGGATTCGCCAAGACCTCGCCCCTGGCATTATTGAGAAAAAAGTACGATATTTTGCAGAAACTTTTCTGGAAGATACGCGAACAAAAAAGCAATTGACTACTACTTATGAAATCTCTTCAGCTTCTAGTACAATGGAATTATTTCGACTAAGTGCAACTAATCAAACAGGTTGTGTTGCTTATCTGTCTGTAGGACGTAAAACACTTCATCAAGAATCGCGGGGTCAAAGTTGCTATCGCTCGACAGAAATCAACATTTCTGTAAAGAGTAGTGCTAAACAAGTAGTAATTTTTGCCTTTATTCTTCTTGTACAGAGCGGGTTACCTCAAATGGCATCACTACTTATGCACTACTACATGGTAAAAAATCCTGATGGCTCCAACAACAAAGTTTTAAATAAAGCAGAATTGGAAGTTTACAAAATTGCTACCCGTCCGCCTTTCACGGGACAATTCCCAACTCCAAATCCTCTGGAAATTGTTGTTACCTTGCGACAGGAAAAAGATGATTGCGATCGCCTTGCTGCGCTGGTAGAATCCCTACGGTATAGTTTCGGCCACTACAGCGATTGGTCGAGCTTACCAGCTCCTCTGTTTTTTGAGCGAGTTGTGCGAGACTATATCAGCGAATTTGCAATTGAAGATGAGCAAGTGGAGGCGGAACCAGAGTTAGAGGAATAATTCAGTCTAGGGTTGCTGTCCCTACTCGGTTGAGTGTTAGGGCGTTGCAGTCGGTAATTAACGGGCTTAACTTCAGGGCAATCGCCTCCAATGTCAATGGGGAGAGAGGATTTTTGCGCTTAGGAGTAAAAGATGAAGAAAGTGGAGCAAATCTCACATCTCAAATCTAAAATCCAAAATATGCTGCGGGAGAGTGCAAAAATTGGTCGCTGTTTCTTATGCTGAGTAAGAAGGGGCTAGGGATCGATCGCACATGACAAATCACATGAATAAAGCTAAATCTATCAAAATTGCGGTGGTTGGGGACGTTCACGATCGCTGGGAAGCTGAAGACGGCGAGGCCCTGAAGCATCTGGGCGTTGATTTGGTGCTGTTTGTGGGGGATTTTGGCAATGAGTCGGTGGAGGTGGTGCGGGCGATCGCCCAATTGGACATTCCGAAAGCAGCGGTTTTTGGGAACCACGACGCTTGGTACACGGCGACGGAGTGGGGCCGCAGTCAGTGCCCTTACGATCGCGCTCAAGAAAATTGGGTAAAACAGCAGTTAGATTTAATGGGAGAAGCTCACGTCGGTTACGGGAAACGGGATTTTCCCGAATTGGGCGTAACTGTGGTGGGAAGCCGCCCGTTTACTTGGGGGGGCTCGGAGTGGAAGTACGGGGATTTTTACTCGGAGTGGTTTGGGGTAGAAAGTTTTGAGGAGTCGGCGCGGCGCATTGCAGCGGCTGCGGCGGATGCCGATTGCGAAAATGTGATTTTTTTGGGTCACACGGGTCCGACGGGGTTAGGAGAGGCTCCTGAAGACCCCTGCGGGCGAGATTGGAAGCCACTGGGAGGGGATTGGGGCGACCCGGATTTTGCGGAGGCGATCGATCAAACTCGGAGTTCTGGGAAGCACATACCTCTGGTAACTTTTGGTCATATGCACCACAAACTGCGGCACACGAAGCACGAGTTGCGGAAGTCGCTGGAGGTGAGTGCGGAGGGTACGGTGTATTTGAATGCCGCCAGCGTACCGCGAATTGTGGAGAGAGAGTGCTCGAAATTGCGGAATTTCTCGATCGTCCTGCTGGAAAATGGAGCAGTGTCGGAAGTGTCCCTGGTATGGGTAGGCGAAGATTTCGCGGTAGAAAGAGAACAAATTCTTTATCGGCGCGCTGAATCTGCAGCTATTTGTAGTTAGAGACATTTGCTGGTATGATAAAATTTATGCGCCAGGAGAGGTGGCAGAGTGGTCGAATGCGCCTGACTTGAAATCAGGTGAACCGCAAGGTTCCGTGGGTTCAAATCCCACCCTCTCCGTTTAAAAATTCTCTTGTCCGTTAAGGGTTTCAGGTTAATTACATAACAAGAAAAACCGTTTTCCGCTCAACTTTCGCGCTAATGGTTTTCTAATATGTCCAAAACCACCTCCATATCTACCAAGTCCGCCCTCGACTTTTTACGCTGCGCTTTTAACTGATTGAGCAAGTCGGCCGGCTCTGGAAATTCTGCGACGGTCGGAACCAAGTTTTTAATTTCCTCCCGATCGCGCCGCACTTCCTTGAGTTCTTGCTCCAGCATCTGCACCTTCAGTCCTAAATCGCCGTTGCGCTCGTGTAACTGATTCAGTTCTGTATCCCATTCTGCAAGTTGCTTGTTGGCCGCTTTCAATTCCTGCCTGAGTGATTCATCGTTGCCGTCACTCAGGCACTCAATTTTCCCAGCCGTTCCTCAATGGCGGCCATCCGCTCCATCACGGGGTCAAGGCTTGGGTAGTGCTTTTTTGTAAATGACAGAGAAAAATAGTAAAATAGAGCGACGATCGTGAGAGAGGAATGATGGAATGAAATTGGATTTAAGTTGCCCAACGTGTGGCTCTGATGACATTATGAAAAATGGGACAACGCGCAGAGGCAAGCAAAACCATAAATGTCGAGACTGTGGAAGACAGTTTGTGGAGAATCCACAGTGGAAACCAAAAGACAAAGACACCATCGCATTGGTAAAATTATTATTACTCGAAAAAATCCCATTAGCCGGAATAGTAAGAGCAGTAGGTATGTCAGCAAGCTGGCTCCTTGCATTATGTCAACAAATATTATCAACAGGTAGAGCAGCAAGCAGAAGTAGTGCCAAAAGAAAAAGGGAAGCTGACGGTTCAAATCGACGAATTGTGGTCATTTGTGGACAATAAAGGGAACAAGCAATGGGTCTGGCTCGCAATAGATGCTCGAACCAGAGAAATCATCGGATGTGAGATTGGAGACCGTTCGCGGACATCAGCTTTCGCAACTCTGGGATTCATTACCAGGGGTATATAAGCAGTGCGCCTGCAGTGTATACGGACATGTGGGAGGCGTATGAAAAGGTAGTGCCAAGCAAAAGACATTTTGCGGTAGGAAAGGAGACGGGATTAACGAGTTATATTGAAAGACTCAACAACACGTTAAGACAGAGAATATCAAGGTTAGTAAGAAAGACATTATCATTCTCAAAGAAGCTAGAGAATCATATCGGGGCAATTTGGAACTTCATCCACGAATACAACCAAGAAATCAGAAAAAAAATGGGGATTGGATAATAAGAGAGATTGTTTTCCTCTGTCATTTACAAAAAAGCACTACCCACTCTTGTTATTGATTTGCGATCGATTATTCAGCAAGCCCTACTTCAACTGTTTATCAAAGTAAATTAATGTATTCTTTTGTGGCTTTTCGGTAATTACCCTTCATCCTATTATCTTTAAAAGTGTCTAAATTATCAGGAACACCATGAATGCTCCAATAAGCAATTTTTCTCAGAGAGCATCCTATTAGTTCAGCAGTTTGAGCTTGTGTATTTCCGCTCTTTAGCAATAAAAAAATTAAGGCTATGAAGCCGAATGTCTGGATGCTAATGCTCCTTTAATACTTGTTGAAGATTTTCCCTTGTCTCGGAACTGAGGAAGTTTTTAGTAGGCATTGACTTTTTATAAATATCATAATAATAATATGCAATATGCGTTTTAGATGCTGAACAGCTTAAATCTGAGAAAGGTTTCGCCTGAAAAACCCTCCCAAAGACAGTTTTAAATTATCCCGAACAGAGGTTAATGTAAGGCGATTAAATTCATTCAAGGATCTGAGCATGACATCTTCTACTATTGACAATCTCACTCAACAGCAATGGCATCAGCAATCTGCGGCCGATGCTGCGAAATATCTGAGGACAGATTTAGAAGCGGGATTGTCAGAAGCAGAGGTGTCTGAACGTCAGAAACTTTATGGTTTCAATGAAATCAAAGGGAAAGCAGGGAAAAGCCCCATCATCCGTTTCCTGATGGAATTCAACCAACCCTTGATTTATATTTTGTTAGTTGCTGGCATCGTCACCCTGTTGCTAAAGGACTGGGTGGATGCGGGGGTGATTCTGGGCGTGATGTTGATTAACGCCGTGATTGGCTTTATCCAAGAATCGAAAGCCGAAAATGCGATCGCCGCCCTAGCCAAATCTGTCACCACTGAAGCCACCATGATTCGAGGCGGGCAAAAGGTTCGGCTGAACTCCCGCGAACTGGTTCCTGGCGATTTGGTGGTACTGGCATCTGGTGACAAAGTGCCTGCTGACGTGCGGTTAGTTAATGTGCGCGACTTGCAGGTGAGTGAATCTGCATTGACAGGGGAATCCGTTCCCGTCCAAAAAGCAACCGAACCCCTAGCAACGGAAACGGTTTTAGCCGATCGCACCAACATGGCTTATGCCGGAAGCTTGGTGACATTTGGGCAAGCAAAAGGAGTTGTGGTAGCGATCGCCAACCAGACGGAAACTGGGCGAATTTCGCAACTGATGGATCAAAGCACCGGGCTGGAAACACCACTTACTCGCAAGATTGAGCAATTTAGTAAGAGTCTGCTGTACGTCATTCTAGGGTTGTCAGCATTCATGTTTGCTGTGGTGATGGGCAAAGGAGGAACCTGGACAGACGGCTTTAAGACCGCAGTTGCCCTAGCCGTGAGTGCCATTCCCGAAGGACTTCCAGCCGTGGTGACTGTCACCCTAGCGCTGGGGGTGGAGCGGATGGCCAAGCAACACGCAATTATCCGCAAACTCCCCGCCGTCGAAACTCTCGGTAGTACGACGGTAATCTGTTCCGATAAAACAGGCACTCTCACCGAAAATCAGATGACCGTCCAAGCTATCTATGCCGGGGGGAGTTCCTACACTGTTAGTGGGGTGGGCTATCTAGAGTCAGGCTCGATTTTACAAAACGATCGCCCCGTAGAGGTAAGTCAATTCCCCATATTGCAGGAATGCTTGCAGTGTGGCTTATTGTGCAATGACTCTCACCTGCAAGAACAAGAGGGGCAGTTATCTGTAGCAGGCGATCCCACCGAAGGGGCACTGATTGTCTCGGCGCAAAAGGCAGGGTTGACACTGCAAGAACTAGAGCAGGAACAACCGCGACTAGATACAATTCCTTTTGAGTCGCAGTTTCAATATATGGCAACCTTGCATCAGTCAAGAGAACTAGCCGATCGCCACAGGATTTATGTTAAAGGTTCGGCAGAGTCTATTCTCAAGCAATGTCATCACCAAATTGATGCAGATGGTCAAAACATCGACTTAAATCGAGAGGAAATTGAGCAAGTTGTCGATCGGATGGCATCCCAAGGTTTACGGGTACTGGCATTTGCTAAAAAAGAAATCTCTGCCCAAAAGCAGGGGATCGATCGCGAAGATATTGACAACAATCTAGTCTTTCTGGGACTCCAAGGCATGATAGACCCACCCAGAGCCGAAGCGATCGCCGCCGTGCGAGTCTGTCAGTCTGTGGGAATTCAAGTCAAGATGATCACGGGCGATCATGCCCTAACTGCCGCCGCGATTGCCCGTAAAATGGGACTGAGCCAAGAAGAAGATGCCCTAGTGTTCACTGGGAAGCAACTGGCAGAAATGGACGATCGAGAACTGGCGAATGCCGTTGAAGCTAGTAATGTGTTTGCGCGGGTTGCGCCTGAACAGAAACTGCGACTGGTAGAAGCTTTGCAGTCCAAGGGCGAAATTGTTGCGATGACTGGAGATGGGGTCAATGATGCCCCAGCACTGAAGCAGGCAGATATTGGCATAGCGATGGGGATTACAGGTACGGAAGTTGCCAAAGAAGCAGCAGATATGGTGTTGACCGATGATAACTTTGCCTCCATTGAAGCCGCCGTAGAAGAAGGACGCACCGTTTATGGCAACCTGCTGAAAACCATTGGGTTTATCCTACCCGTCAACGGTGGAGAGGCGCTGACCATATTGGTGGGAATCTTGGCTGGTACAACCCTGCCAATTTTGCCGGTGCAGATTCTCTGGGTGAATATGGTGAGTTCCGTCGCCCTTAGTGCCACTCTAGCGTTTGAGCCCAAATCGGCTGAGACTATGCAGCGAGCGCCCCGCCGTCCCAATGAACCCCTGTTAACGAAAAAATTGCTGTGGCGCATCCTGATTATTTCAATCTTCAATCTCATTGCTGTACTTGGAATTTTTGAATGGGCTTCGCAAGCCACAGGTAATATCAATTTGGCTCGGACAATGGCAGTCCATACCCTCGTTTCCGCAGAAACCTTTTACTTATTGAGTATTAGCCAATGTATTCCATCTCTGTTTGCGTATTTAAAAGATCGCACTCAAGAAATTGCCTTTATTCCTGCTATCGGTGTGGCTTGTGTGTTTATATTTCAAGTTTTCTTTAGCCAGTTGACTTTCATAAACCCGCTATTTGCTACCCAACCGCTTAGTTTTATCCAAGCTCTCATTTGTATCGGTGCAGGGATTCCAGTCATTGTGCCTGCTCTGTTGTTAAAGCGGTTTGCTCCTCTTGCTTAAACTGATAGCGATCGTCACTCTAATTGGCGCGGCTGGAATTTATGCGTTTGAGCGCGAACTTCCTAATCGATCGCCCTATGTGGTTATTTGAGGGCAACACAGGCCACATTTTTTGTGAGTCAGGATGCTGAGAGCGATCGAGCAGAAATAGCGGCTACACAATCAATTCAAGCTGTGGAAACAGAAATTACTGCACTGCCAAGGTTCAAGCCTGCTTGACGAAAAGGTTTAAGCCTGTGAATTGCTAAGGAATGAGAATTAAATAACTTCCACTCTTGAAAGTGGGATGGGCGTCCCGCCCGTCCAAAAAGGACGGGCG
>NZ_JAUBUC010000233.1:0-1325 GCF_036705285.1 Microcoleus sp. B4-C1
GCTTTCATATTGTGATAAATTATCCGCATTTAACGTTGCAGAACCTAGCTGCAAGCTACCAGAATTGCCGTGAGAAAAAACGTGAACTTGGTCTACAGTTTCCCCCGCAGCCGAAATTGTTTGCAGTTTCGCAGTAATTTGCTCGACTCCGTTACCATTTTTATCTAAAATGATGATCTCTGCACCGGGAAGCACGCCACCGGCAAGAGTTTGATAGTCATCTAAGTCGGAATCAATGAAGACAATAGATTTAGAACCAGCATTGTGGAGAACAGATTGTGAATCCATGTTGGTGGCAAAAGTTGAACTCATTTGGCATACCCATGAGAATGTTTACTATTTGCTGGTAGATTCACCTTGAAAGCAGAAGGCTAGAGATGCAGAAGGCAGTAGGCAGAATTAAAACCTCGGTAATCCATCGGGGATATTAAACTTTAGGGAAAAACTTGAATCTTATCCCTAAGTGAAACCCAATACTTTTCTCCCTAATCAGCTTTTGCTGTGTAAAAATTGCGATTTTTTTTAGCAATTAAATGCAGAGGATGTAATGTAAATAGTCCGGCACGGGAACCTCGGTAGATTTGCTATGCACACCATTAGCCAGATACGTAGTGCATCAAACCATTGGGAAGCCTTGGTCAGGTAAAATTCAGAAAATATTTTATGTGGTTCTGAGTTCCTGAGAATTGCTCTAGCTAGTACCTGATACATTCACATTATATAAAACCAGGAAAATTCCCTAAAAATTTGATTAATTTAAGTTTTTTCCTATCTGTAAAAAAGTTCCCACAAATCTGAAAATTATTGGTTGAGAAAGCAGGCTTTATTCGGCCGCTACTTATGGCTAGCCAGCTCAGGATTGCAATAGACGGGTGTGTCTCATTATAGGTGTGGGCGATCGGCAATAAACAAGATTTATTACCGATCGCACTTGAAAAGAATCAGATCGATCGCTCCTCTTCGTTGGCGTAGCCCCCGTAGGGGCGCAGGGCTGTTTCATTCTCAAGAAAACGATGATTTTGACTCTTGTAGTGCTACCCCTACTCCCCGTGCCTACCCTCCCCATCCACGATTTGCTCATGTTTCAGAGATTGGGGCAGCCACGGGGGGCTGCCCCTACAAGAGAATGAAACAGCCCTGCGTAGGGGCGGGCTGCTGATGGCGCACCCTACCCCAGCCAGTTAGATTGTTACCTGAGTGAAATCGCTAGCGGTGAGAATACCGGGGGTAATATTGTTAAGCTTCGCCAACAATTGATTGGTGTCCGTCACAGTAATCAAAGTTTGATTGTTGCTGGAAGTAATACTGAGTTGATTAAAACTCAA
>NZ_JAUBUC010000001.1:0-208385 GCF_036705285.1 Microcoleus sp. B4-C1
TTTTCAAGTTCGCTAGCGGCTAAACGTTGCTCCCGCACCCGACCAACTCGAATAGCGTCAATCAAGCTGAGCAAGGCGTAGAGTTCTGGATCGTTACTGGCAGCTTGGGGGACTGAGCGGTACAGAGGCGCGATTGCCTGCCCTCTCACGACACCTTGAGGGTCAGGCCAGACGTAAACCTCAGACGGTGAGGCAACCAGCTTGCTTTTCAACGGCTCAGCAGAATGTGCAGTTGGCAATCCCCGCGAGAGGGGGCCTGGCTGGGCGTAGAATACATAGCGCAACCCGTGAACCAAGAATTCCAACACCGCTTGCTTCAAAATTTTCCGCTCGGAGCCATAATACAGACCCGCAGCTTCAGAACGCTCAAGGGCAGCATGAACTTCTGATGCGCTCATGCCCAAGCTTTGAGCGAGAGAACTGTACGTCCAGTTCGTTGAATCCCAACTGTGGACTTTGAGTATTGCAAGGATATCTTGGGGTTTTAGCATAGCGGATGAGCGAGCGCATTGTTTCCTTTATTCTATATTCGCGAATAGCGAATAATTAAGGTGTGGCGACTTTAATTTACTGCGAGGCGTTCGTTGAAGGGCAATCGCCATGTAGCCAATACAGCGCTCGCCCCGGCCGCTTGAAGCCGTTGTAGGTAGGAGCGATCGCACTATAAGTTTCAGAAAACTTAGCCGGAACTTTCCTTTACCGGTATCGGTATAAATATATCTCCCAACATTGCTATTGCTACGACTGTTCCTCACTTTTTTTCCTAGCTTCCTATCAGGCATAAAATTTAGTTTACAAGAGAGCGAGTGAGGTTCGCTCCGCTAAGCGTGCGATCGGGACAGTTGGGGCAATTGACGCCGATGCTGTCACAAGGGTCTCCACAACAGCAGGAGCAATGTTCGTGCAATCAGCACAGTTGGATATCGGGTAAAAATCAAGTCGCTTGACACCTAGGATGCCCCATTCATCAGGGTGTATTATTTTTTTTCTGCACGCATTAATCATGGTTTGCGATCGCAAAACCATTGCTTGCTACCGATTGAGAACAGCCAAAAGCAGCCTCAACAAGCAAAGTCACGAAGAGCACAAAAAAGCAGTAATTTGACCGAAAAAGTCAGGCATTTGCAGGATATTTACAGGCATTTGCAGGTAAAGTGCACCCCCTGCAAATACCTGCACTTGCCTGACTTTATACTGCAAACGCCTGACTTTATACTGCAAATCCCTGACTTTAGCGCTCCACAACAATTAGCTATTTTTTAGCGTTTTTAACAACAAGTGAATTGACTTAATAGTCAAGTTACGGTATGGTAAGTTGAATTAAAAATCAAATTTCAGAAGTGCGAAAAAATTGGCAGCGTAGCAGCCGTTATGTCAGCCTTGGCAGTTGCATAAATTGCTGTTGTCGGACTCGCGCTTTGCAATCGGCTAAACTGTTGGTATGAAGGCAGGTTAAGAGCAGACCCTAATACGGTGTCTTAATGGCGAGAGCGTCTGTGATCGTTGCAATTAGGTCAAGGAAATCAAATTTACCCATCTAGGACTTAGAAGTGCTACTGCTAGGTCAGGAGATGAGACAGACGCTAGAGAGTTGGCGATCGACCTAACTAGGACAGGATGCGGAATGACTGCCAGGTTTTGTAGCTACCAAAACGCCTGTCATTAAACTTCAGCTTTTCGCTCGCAGCCTGCGTGGTCTCAACTTGTGATCGAAATTCCACCAACTGTTGAACCTGTTGAACCTTCAGCTTTTCGCTCGCAGCCTGCGTGGCCTCAACTTGTGATCGAAATTCCACCAACTGTTGATTTTGAGCCCGTACCTTTTCTAATTCGTTTTCGTGCCTAATTTTCAGAACGAGGTTGCTTGCATCTGCTGCACGTACACTGCTGGGAATGCTGGTTCCCAGGTCTAGAGAGACGGCGATGTGTGTCTTGTTAGTAACCATTTTGTTGATGTTTGTAATTTTGTTCTGTGTTTAATATCAACAAAGATTTATCAGGATAGGGCTTTTTCCTAATATCGAAGCGACGCGCGAGCAACCAGACACTCATTAGGCGACCGGCTCACGCGCTGCCCGTTGTGCGGATGGTTTCTAAGATGGCCTCGACTGTTTCAGGGGAATACTTCGGCATTGAGTGCGCTAACGATATGTGTGCCCATATTAGCCCACCGGCCCCGGCTTTCTGGGGAGTACCCATCTCTAGTGGGGTGCCGGTGTATCCCTGTAAAAATTTGCAAGATTGGTTTGCGCCACCTCATCTGCCGGAAACAGGCTTTCAATCCGCAGTTCCTGCAACGTGATGTCATGAGGAGTACCTAACGTGGCGATCGCCGAAAATAAGTTAAGGCTCAGTCCGTCTTTGACAAACTGTACCGTCAACAAGGGTAGTTGCCAGGTGCGGGGTAGAGATTGCTGCCACAAGCGGGGGGCATCTGGATAAGCTTGTAGTTCTTGAAAAAGAGCCATAGATTCGTCGCTATGTCCATCGACGAACGCTTCTCGATACACCCGTTGCATCAGATGGCTAGCAATTTCTTCCCAATTCCCCACAAACGGCTTGAACCCTTGAGGATGAAACATCAGCCGCATCAGATTAATCCTGCCGTTGATGCAGAAATGGTGTTGCAGCTTCTCTGGATGAACTAACCAATTGGTAAGCTGTTGCGCGGCTGTATTGCTCTGGATTAAATTCCAATAACGATCCATTACTAATGCCGGATAGGGTTCTTGCTGGCGCAAGATAAACTCTATGGCTTTGCGGATCGGTTCAACTTCAGGCGCTGATAAATCGCTTTGGGAATAAATCGGCGCAAAGCCCGCCGCCGTGAGCATGATGTTTTGATCGCGCAGAGGAACATGTAGCACAGCCGCCAGTTGCAGTACCATATCCCGGCTGGGATTAGCTCTGCCTGATTCTAAGAAGCTGATATGCCGCTGAGAGACATTGCCAGCTAAAGCCAAATCGAGTTGACTCAAACCGCGTTGATTGCGCCAGTGTTTGAGCAGATTCCCAAAGGATGCGTCTCGGTTTGGAGTTGATTGCGTTGAGGTTGAAGCGCTCGCCATTTTACTATCCTTATTACCTCGTAGGTAATTGTTTATATTATCTCGGAGGGTGACAATCAGAGCAACAGGGTTGATGACGAACTTTTACGCTTCGCCAAACCAAGTCCCTGTTGAAGTGCTGATAACAAAAGGAAAGTGAACCTATGTCCAATGCAACTTATCTACAGCGGCAACTACCTACATCCAAAAAATTTCTGTCAACCCAATCGCTTTATCTGCTGCTAACGATTATTGGTGCGATCGCGCCTTGGAGCTTTCTGCTGAAGTTCTTTCTCCAGAATGGTCTTGATCTCGATTTATTTTTCCAGAATGCGTTCGCTAATCATGTCGCTTCTGCCGTAGCAATAGATTTGCTCATTTGTGCAGATGTCTTCTTCTGTTTTTCATTTATTGAGCTAAAGCGATTAGGTTTGTCTCGTCGCTGGTTGTTTGTTTACGTTGTCGCTACTTTTGGCATTGGTGTATCTTGTGCTTTGCCTTTATTTTTATATTGGCGCGAACGAGCGTTAGAAACCCTAAAGTTTGAGCATTAAGCTCTACGTAAAGACTTTCTGACTACAGCTCCGCGTTATCGTCTTACCAACAGTTTTTATGGTCGAGTAAAGGGAGTAATAATGGAAAGAAGAAGGGGAAGAAAACCATGCTTAAAAACCTAGGATTGAAGGAGCGACTTATCAAAGATAATTGCACAAGCTATAGACCCTAAAAAATCATGTGTGGTCAAGTTTGAAAAACCTCTTTGTATCCGTTGGCTAGCTCAAACTCCAAGGGTGGGAGAAGATAAAGTTCCGCTTTTATGTATATGCTCGCAGATGGTAATGCAGGGATTTTGATCTATTTCACCTGTTTTTCCTGCACATTACTACCTTTCTTCGTCCGAAAACCCATACAGTGTTTACTTGAACCACTTATTGAGCAAGCCCTAGTTAGTTAAGTATATTTGTCCATCATACCATAAATGTGCAACGCCCAACGCCCAAGTTCTAGGATGTGCCGATTACTCCATGATTCATGGCATCATTCATCAACGCCGCATTTCTTTCTCGAAATCGCAGTGTGAAAATGCTACCCGTACCCAATTTACTTTGCACAGTCAGGCTACCGCCATGTGCTAAGGCTATAGCTTGCGCTATCGCCAATCCCAATCCCGAGCCGCCAGTAACGCGATCGCGTGAACTGTTAACTCGATAGAAACGATCAAAAATTTGCTTTTGATCTTCTGCTGCAATCCCACACCCTGTATCTTGAACATGAATCACAACTAAATGGTCATTTTTTTCTAAAATAACCGTTACTTTGCCACCAGGTGAAGTGTATTGAATGGCATTGACAATTAAATTAAAAACTAAGCGATAAAGCTGGTTAGAATCACCAATAATAGTCAATGGCTGATGCACCGGCAATTCCGATGTTAGCGCTACCTCTCTGGCGATCGCCATTGCTGCCAATTCCTCGACTAAATCGCTAACCAAGTCATTTAAACAACACAATTGAGGGCGATCGGGTATCGGTTGATTATCCATCCGCGCCAACAGCAACAAATCAGCCACTAACTGAGTCAATCTGCGGTTTTGGCGCTCTACAGTTCGCAAAATTTCCCGCGCTTCTTTTTCATCCAATTCAGACATCAACAGCCCGGATTCTACTGTCGCTTGAGAGGCGGCTAAAGGCGTTCGTAGTTCGTGAGCGGCATCCGCTGTAAACTGTTGAATTTGTCGGTAGGAAGCATAAATTGGTTTCATTGCCAATCCTGCCAGCCACCAACTAGAAAAGCCTACCAAGATTAACGCAGTAGGCAATCCCAACTTTAAAACTAATTTGACTGTACTGAGATAATCGTTGAAGTCTTGCAAGCTCCGCCCCACTTGAAAGTATCCCCAATTTTTCTGATTTTGAGTATGCAGTGATACAGAAATTTGGTGATAAATATTGCCTTTGCTGTCAGTAATGGTTTGCCAGTGTTGTGAGTTAAAAGTCCCTAGCAATTCTTTGGGATAAGCGCCTGCTGTAGCAATCAAATTTCCTGACTTATCAAATAAACGGATATAGTAATAGCTTTGGTTGATAGCGCTTAAAGTATGGCGGCTTGGCAACTGTTCTTTAATGCCGTTAACTCCAATTACGCGGAGGTTGGGCAAAAGTTCATTGACTATTGGTTCCAGGCGTCCGGGCTGCTGCAATTTGATTTCTAGGCTGTCATGTAGCGTTCCCGCTACCGATTCTAATTCCCGGTCTAGGGCTACCCAGTGAGCGTGGGCGATCGCCCTATATACACCAAATCCCAACAAGCTTAAAATCAAACCCATTACTGCTGCATAGGAAATGGCTAATTTCCAGCGAGTCCGATTAAATAGTTTATTTTGATTCATCTTTCCTAATAGGTAATTGGTAAGTGTTAAAGTGTTAATAGGTAATTGGTCAGGACATAACTCTCATTTATTGCAGTAAATTGTTTCAAAAATTGAGCAACAAAAGATAGCACTCTTCCGACTTTTTCAGCTTTTAGCCTTTAAGTAATAGCAAATTTTAAATTGCAATTTTCTCGAATTTATTCAAGTTAATTGCAATTTAAAATCCCTAACTGCCAGCTACCTTTAGTAGGTTTGAATTAAAACTGTACCGAGTGGTACTTCTGCGTTTATTCCCGCCATTTTACCAGAGATAGCGTACATCCAACTCCGACTGTAACCAGGAGTGTGAATGCCCCGCATATCAATCGATATGGTGGTATCAGGAGAAACAGGTTGGGAGAAAACCACTGTCGCTTTTCGGTTATTAACAGAAACTTGAGACTCGATTTTTTGACCAGATTGATTTGTTACGTCAATTCCGCTACGCATTTTCACATCATCCGGTAAATCAATTGTAAGTGCCGAAAGAGGTTTTCCCTGAACGTGAACTTCAAAATGATGAGTAGCACCCTGAAAGCGAGCGCTATTGGGATGGGCTCCGCTGTGAATCAGGTGAGAAATATTAGCATTTCGCATCGCTCCTCCCGCAACAGTAGCGGGGGCATTATATGACAACAAGAAGGTGAATGCAGTGGCGTAAACTAACTTTTTCATGGCGATGCTCCTCAAATAATTAACTCAATGGACTCGGCATTAATGGGTCTAAAAGCCCTGAAATAAATCCAGGTAAGATGTCAGTCGCTTAGGAAATTAACCTCCAAAAGCATTTACCACCGTGGGAGAGTTTGAATATTGGCCGTACCAACTTTACTGTCTGAACTCTGACCCACTTTCTTGGCATAAACGCGGTATATATAATTACGCGGGTAGATGGAAGCCTCAACCTCAAGCATAGAAATTGTCAGCACAGTCCCGGCAACTACAGGTTTGGAGAAAACTACCATTGCTTTTCCACCTTTAACAGAAGTTGTTGCCTCAATCTTTTCACCGGATTGCCTGCTTACTTCAATACCCTTGATTCGCAGTGAGGGCAACTGAATTGATAGTTCTGAAATGGCTTCTCCCTCAACGTGAACGTCAAAATCGTGGAAGGCTCTCCAAGTTGGGTAGTCAGGATAGGAACGGCCTCCGACAATGTGAGGTGATTGGGAATCTCCCGGTATTCCTGTTGCTTTTGCTGCGGAGATAGAAGAGGCAATAATTAGGGCAAATGCTGCACTAATGCTAATTAATTTTTTCACGACTGCACTCCTTGAAAACTAACGTTTGGCTTATTTCTTAGTTTGATACGTATGGATGAAACCAGGATGAAAGATCGGCCGTAACACCTGATTTTTTTATTGATAGCTGCGAACCCGTGCTATACCGAGGAGAATGTCTGTATTGTCGCCAACTAATGTAGCAGTAAGTTGGTACATCCAAGCGTTAGAAACTCCAGAAATTATTACTTTATTCATGGTAATTTTGATTGTGTTTTCGGGAGAAAGAGGTTGGGAGAAGGTTAGTATAACTTGATTGCTGTTGACAGAAACCTTAGTGTCAATTTTTTGACCTGAATCGTCAGATATACTGATATCATCCCTGACAGTTAACCCCGCAGGAACGCTAATTTTTAATTGAGAAATAGCCCTAGTTCCTTGAGGAATGTGTAGCCGGAAAGTATGCCTGACGATTCTTGCCTTAGTTTCCGGAAATTGTACTGAACTATCAATGTGAGGAAAATTCTCGGCGCCTGTTCTGGTGCTCGCATGGACAGCAGGAACTAAAACTGCGGCTGACAGAGCAAATACAGCACCGTAAATGAGTGTTCTCATAGTTTTGACTCTCTAGGAAATTAAGTACAGTACGCCAACCTACTTCAACATTCATATTTGAAGAGTTAGCTTCTTATTAACTAGATTGACAGCTAATTATGAAATCAAGATGAAATATGAACCAGTGAGAGGTGAATTTTAATAGCAAACAAGCGCTTTACTCTCTTACTTGGAAATGAAATGAACCCAGAAATTTCCATCTGCCATACAAACGCGACGGATTAAATCATAGGAATAGTGAAGATAAGCTCCATTGGCATTGTTGTTATACCCGCTAGCAAACCATTCTCCATAAGGATCGTGAACAATCAAGCCAGTTTCGTCATATCCAACTACGGGCAGAATATGACCGAAAGAAGTAAAATAGCCATGTATGACAGTTGGGTTTCCATCTACTAACCAATCTTTAACTTCCTCAAAGGTCGCATTCTCTTTAAAGGTATCTTGAGCACCATACTCTCTGACAATTTTTGCCAAGTCGTAGGGGTTCCAGCGACTGTAACCTTTGTTGAGTGCATATGCGTAGAGTTCGTCCTCAAATTGACCGATCGTGTCCCGGCGCGGTTTGTTGAGGAACTGCAAGCACATTGCCATTGATGTGACATTGCAAGCACCAGTCGGATTATAGTAATTATCCAGTTGGTATTTGTAAGGAAAATTAGCAAGTTGAAAGCTCTTAGGCTTAGTTTTTGGATAAATTACCTTTCCTTCTTGTAAAATTTGGACGTGCGACCTATAGACATACCAGATTTGAGAATTTTTAAAGGAATCTTTTCGCAAAGCTACTCGGATGTGATCGCGAACCATTTCATAAGAGACAAGCTCCAATACTTTCCCCGTTTCAATTTTTTGTTTCTCTGCATCTGATAAATTTAACGCATAGATAGGTCTAGCCTTGAGAACTGTCTCATTAACTATCTTGAGGACAGGAGGTGGAAATTTGAGATCCGATGGCTTGGCTTCAATAAGTTTCTCGGCTGTTTTTGCTCCGATAAATCCTGGTTCATCAGTGCACTGAATCAGCTTGTGAAATCGATTGAGAGCCGCAGTAGAGACTGGACTAAAGATGCCGTTGGCTGGAGGGTCTAGCAAACCTAAGTCGATGAGACGAATTTGGATTTGGCGAGTTAGCTCTTTATCGGCAGCGATCGCCTTTACATCCACTTTCTTATTGGTTCCTACAATGTTTTGGAGTTTCATAATTAATTTATTGAATATTGGAACTAAATGTTAAACCCATTTCCCCATTTTCGATCGCCTCGCCCCCACGGATGTTGCGTAAATCCAGATTAAATTCCCAGAATGTACTGACTGTAATTCTTGGGTAAAAGTTTTTGCAACAGGTAAATAATCCCAAAACAAACTAGCAAATCTACCGTCACTAAAACTCCGAGCTTGAACAGTGGCTCGGCAGAATACATAAATTTATAAGACGCTAAATTAACATAGTTTACTACCATCACATCTAGCAGGTATATAGGAAAGGAGTAAGCCGCCAATATTTTGACTAATTTCGATAGTTTACTGGGAAGTATGATGCTTTGAGAAAATGCCAATATCGACAGTACGAACCAAATTGCGTATCCTTGAGTAGATAGTTTAAAAAACGATCGGGCAAACCAGGCATCCGAATTCACTTCACTGAGTAGGTAAAATTCCCAAATACTCGCTAGATAGAACAAGATAGTTGCTGCTAAAATAAGCATTCTTTGGCGCTGAAGGTATCCTTGAATGTTGTCATAGCAACTGCCAAGAACTAAACCAGTGGAAAACGGCAAAATCCAACTAAAAATCCAGCGCTCTATCAGCGGTATAGGTATGGAAGGTAAGTATTTGAAAGCAACTAAGTAAAAGACTATGGTAAAAGCTATTTGAATGGTGAAACCCAAAGCCAAAACTTTTCGGGGCTCAAAAAATTTTAATTTAACTAGAATCCACCACCACAAATAGCATTGAACAATCACAACTATAAAGTAATAGGGGGGCAGCACAGAACCTGTCAGCACATCTCTAACTAATCCAAGTAAATCAAATCGTTTGAGGTTGCCCAAATTATTTAAAATGTAGAAGGCTACTGACCAAAAAAGATAGGGCGGTATAATTCTCGACAGCCTTTTCTTTAATATCAGCGTCGGGTTATTTTGATTTTCAAGCTTGTTGGTAAGAAAAAAACCGCTGATCAGTAAAAATGCAGGTACGCAGAAAAGCTGGAGTGTATCGATCGAAATAAATAGAATTCTGCGATCGGGTAATGACAAAAAACCAGCATGAATAATCACAACACTGACGATCGCCAAAGCTCTGATTAAATCGAATTCAGCAAACCTAGTAGATGCTTTTTGCATTGTAAAAACAGGGGTAGTGATGGTAGCCACACTCGGCTGCAAACGATATTTGTCAAGGGTTTCAGTCTTAAGTTGACACCTGCGGGCAGTGACGTATCCCTACTACTTGGCGGGTGCAACACCAGAAACGTTACATTCTGATTAGACAGCGTTTAACCGCGCTCAACTTAAGGTTTACATTCCTAAATGAAATCAGGATGAAAATTTTAATATTGATGCGACTTATAGTGCAGGTAAATAGCTCATCTCTGACAGCAATCCGGTATGCTATCATAAAATTGCCGAATTACCCTACTGTGAAAATGACAGAATGAAACTTATAAAAATGAGCGAGCAAAAATTAAAAAACCCAATTCTCCTATGGATGGGTATGGGGATAGCAATGCTGGCGTGTTGCCTTGTGCCTATGGCTGCTTTCTTCTTTCTAAACGGAAGTTGGCGGGCATTAGTTGGTCACGACAACAAACAGCCCGCCAGCAACCCGTCAACCAGTCAACCGCAGATTCAACCTACTAAAAAGTCTACCGAGTGAAGGTGAATCGACCGTCTACCTTTTGACCGTTAATATCAGCAGTAATCTTCATCTGATACTGACCTACAACTTTTCCAGGCAGGAAAGCTGTATAGTGCTGGTCTTTCTGGTCATAAGTGAAGGTAACAGTCTTTTGAGTGCGATCGGGCATCTGAATTTGACCGGTTATCTTCGCATTAGGTATTGTCTGGTGGTTGTCGCCTCTTTGCAAATAGAAATCCAGGTGAGTTTGAGTGGCTTCTTTCTCGACCACCAACTCTAAATGATAAGGCCCTGATTCAACGACTTGACCGCCTTTGTTTTGAGCGGCGGCTATCTCTGTTCTTGTAATGGGTTTTGAAGACGAGACGGCAGAACTGTTGGCTGAAGTAGCAGCTTGGCTGTTGTTACTTCCAACTCCCAAAAATATTAGCCCCACAGTACCCAGAATAATTAAACCTGACTTTACTGTTTTCATGGTCTTTCCTCGTTTGATTAGGGATTTTGTACTCTTATAAATTTCCGAGCATTGACTTTCATTAATGCTAGAGCATCTAAATGATTATTCCTTCTATTCCTCGCTCAACCGGATAATCTTGGTAATTTAGACTATTCATTTTGCGAGAAAGCTGTGCTGCTTATCCTGTGTTTAAATCATTTTAGGGGATTTCCGATCAATTGTAAGAAAACTTGCATTCTATTGATTGAAGCTAAAACGACCGTCAACTTTTTCTCCGTTAATATCCGCAGTCACTTTCACGGGATAACTTCCTGCATCTTTGCCTGGAAATACAACGGCGTAATGTTTGCCATCAGCATCGTATTTGAAGTCCAGCGTTTGCTGCTCTCCATTCGGAGACTGCACTTGTGCCGTCACTTTTGCATTAGGAATCGGTTCGTGGGTATCGCCTTTTTGCAAATAAAGATCTAAGTGAGTTCCGCTATCCTCTTTCAGAGTTAAAAGTTCTAGGTGGTAAGGTCCAGACTCGACAACTTGACCTCCTTTAGATGGTTTGGGAGGTTCTGTTTTAGCAGATGCTGCAGGAGAAGCGGCCGAACTGGAAGTATTAGGTTGAGAGGCAACAGGAGCGGATGTTGGGCTGCTGTTTGGGCCGGTTCCTTGGTCGCTTTTGCTGCAAGCTCCCAAAAACAGCAATCCGACACTGCCTAGAATAACTAAGCTTGACTTGAGCGCTTTCATTCGATTTATTTTTTGGGTACAATAATTAGAATATGACACCCAAAAATGAAATCTGGATGAAATCTTCAGACT
The DNA here is from genome assembly GCF_036705285.1 of Microcoleus sp. B4-C1. Lineage (NCBI taxonomy): Bacteria > Bacillati > Cyanobacteriota > Cyanophyceae > Oscillatoriales > Microcoleaceae > Microcoleus > Microcoleus sp. B4-C1. Next base: position 11,423 of record NZ_JAUBUC010000001.1, read on the forward strand.
TTCATACAGGTATTCGGATCGTGACCTCGGAAATTCAATATTTTTATCATTTTTAATCTTTCCCCCCCTTGACTCTATAGCCGACTTGAGGGTTTATGCTATATATAGTTTCCCAAAGAAACTTTTCGATCCTAGATTCCCCGGTAAAAATTCATGATTAAAGCAACTCAGACTAAACGCTTCACTCTTGCAGCTTTGACGGCAGTTCTCCTGACAGCAGGTACAGCCGCGGTTGTCTTTGCCGCCGGCCCCTGTACTACTCCTACTCCTGACTGCCCTCAAGCTAATTGCGATAAATAATCCTTATTTTCCCCGGTGTGTAGATTACCTCACGGATTTTTAACAGGGATAAGCAAGAGAATATCCGACAGCAGCACGATCTCAATTTTGAGTGACTGCTGCTTTTTTTTTCAATATTATTTTGGACAAGATAGAGTATTTTATCGAAAAATTGGATGACTATAACCACTACACAAAACTGAAAGTGGCTATCACTATAATGATTGGGTTCAAACTTGCCTAAAACTGCTATGAAAAAATTTGGAACAGAATCCTTAGAACAGCAGCTACTAAAAAGTCGTTCAACAATTATACTTACTCACATCAAATCTGGTAGCTAGTTTTCTAATTGCTCTTTTACCCTGCTTCTCGAATAGTGCGATCTTGCTTGTGTGCACACTACATATAGTGTGCACACAAGTAAGTGCTGAGATAGTATAACACCCTGGCGGGGTGACAACCCCGCCAACTGTAATCGACAATTAAAGGGACGGCGATGGAGAAACTAATGATGATGCCAAGAAGTAAATACTGATTAGCGATCTCTCAAAATTTTGATGGTTTACTCCATGCGATCGAGGATGTCTTACGCCTTGCGTCCGGCGCAGCCTTGGCGGTTGCTATAATTGTTTGCGTAAATTGAACGCGAGACAGGATACTTCTATTGTTAAAGAAATAATCATCGCGCTCGCAGCCGCAATTGCACCCGATGCCCCAAGCTGAACTGCACCGAACGCAACTAAAAGCAATATAGTCGTGCCAATCCAAGTTGCATAATTCAGACCTTTGGTTTGACCTGCCCCGACCAAAAAACCTTGAGTAGCATTTTGCACCGCCACCAGAAGGGGTACAAACGCGCACAACAGCAATACGGGACGGATACTCTCAACCAGGGCTTCATCGTTGCCGATAAAACTTTGCACAACCTGCAACCCAAATGGCGTTGTACTACCTAAAAACAACAGTAGCGAACAAAATCCACCCACACTGAGAGCAAATGCAATTAATTGGCGATCGCTCACTCGATCTCGATTTTTGATAATCACCTGTTGCACCATGCGAGTCGCATTGGCAATCACCAAAACCAATCCCCAAGCCGCAGGCCAAGCCGCCAATGCAATATTAGCGTCTTGGGCGCGGGCAATAATTCCCACCAGGACAGCACGTCCACCCCAGACTACTAACATTGAAGAGCCTAAAGGCCAGTAGAAATTCCACACACTTTTGAGATTGGTGGGTAGCTTTAACTCAGAATCAATGGGTCGAGGCAGACGAGTGGCTCCTAGCCGGTGCGCCGCAATGGTTACAACCAGCGCCTCTGAGAGAACCCCCGCGATCAAAGCAGTCCCCGCCAGCACTGCGCCTGACATTTTCAACACAAATCCGCCCCATAACGTTAGGGCTACAATTAACAAACGAACCATGCTAGCTTTGGCAACCGCCTGAGAATGACCTGTGTGGATGAGCAATCCTTGAAAATAACGCCGCCACGCGATCGCCAAAGGCCAGAGAAACATTAACGTCAACACAGTCTGCACCGTCTGCCGCAATTGGGGTGGAATTCCTAACAGCGTCCCCCCCAGCGTGGCGAAAATAAACGGCAGCGTCAGCAGCAACAGTAACGCACTCAGTCCGCCGCCTGCTAAAAGCGTAAATCGCCACAAGGCGCGACGCGATCGCCCATTCGGTGCAAGGGCATTCGAGGCGTGCAGAATCATAATAATCGGACTTTCAAAAAAGACCGCGAGGGCTTTGGCAATGCCCACGGCTGCCAAATTCACCCGTGCATCGGGTAAATGAGCTAGGGCAGCCGTCATCATCGGATCGCCAAAAGCCATTGCCACATCGCTGAGGGAGAGGGGAATAAATTGCCGCCATAAATCTAGCAGACCGATTTTAGACGGACTTGGAGAAGCCTTTAAGGTCATTGTTTATACAGGTTGTTGCTGTCGCACGAGGGTAAGAGGGACGCTTTGAAGGGCGTTAATTGTAGCGGTGAGGGCTTTTTGTTCCAAGATTTCAATCCCTTGCTCGGACAGCCATTCTGGATTGTAGACTGTTTCGAGATAGCGATCGCCCCGATCCGGGTTCAACAGTACCATGCGTTGAGAATGGCGATGCTGCTGGCTGTAAGCTAGGGCAGCGGCAACGATAGCGCCTGTGGATGCTCCTAACAACAAGCCTTCTCGACGTGCCAGGGCATGACAAACAGAAAAGGCAATGCGATCGTTCACAGAATACGCTGCATCCAGTGCCATTGGATCAAAATTGGGCGGTACAAAAGATAACCCCAATCCTGTCATTTTATAGGGGTGAGACGGCGTGCCAAAAATAGCCGAACCTGCCACATCTACGCCGACAATTCGAGTTTGGGGATGACGCTGTTTAAAATATCGGCTAATTCCCGCCAATTGTCCCGCCGTACTAACGCCAATAACGATAACATCTGGTGCTACGGGAAAAGCCTGTTCGATTTCGCGAGCAGTAAATTGCTCGTGGGCAGTTGGGTTTTCGGGATTGCGGTGCTGGCAAGGATACCAGGCACCAGGAATGGTTTCGGCGAGTTCTTTGGCTTTTTTCATCCTCGCAACTTGCATCGATCCATTGGCATCTGCCGCACTCAGGGGGACATCTACCAATTCTGCTCCATAGGCAGCCAGCATTCGCCGAATCGGGGGCGGTGTTTTACCATCGATGACAATCATCACGCGATAGCCTCGCGCTGCACCAATCATTGCTAAACCAATGCCGAAATTACCCGAACTAGATTCAACAATTGTGCCGCCGGGGGCGAGTAACCTGGTACGTTCTGCGTGTTGAACCAGACATACAGCATTTTTCTCTTTAATGCTGCCACCGGGATTACAGGATTCTAATTTGAGATAAAATTCGTGATGCTGACAGAGTTCGCTCACGCGATTGAGACGAACAATGGGAACCTTTCCAATTGCCTGGGTGATATCGCCAGCTAGGGATGATTTCAGCGCTGTTTGTAGAAGTTGAATCATTGATTTAGATCCTTCAAAATACACGGTAGTTAGTCCTGGTCATCTATCTTGCTTGCCTGCGGAAAACTTTAGTATCCGAGCGCGAGATCATGCTTATCAATAAGCCAGAAGCCCTCTTTGCCTAATTACAAGCTTGCAACGCCACAATCAGGGTAAACGCATCTAATTTCTAAATTCCCATGTATAGCTTCTGAGTAGAGACAAAAGCGCTATAGGTGGAAAATTAGATCCTTCAAAATACACGGTAGTTAGTCATGGTCATCTATCTTCCTTGCCTGCGAGAAATTTCAGCATTTGAGCGCGAGATTATGCTCATCAATTAGCCAGAGGGCATCTTTGCCTAATTACAAGCTTGCAACGCCAGAATGAAATTGGGGTGAAATAAGTCAGGTTCATTGATTTAAAAAATTATAGGAAAGAGCGCAGGTATAAGTGGTTTTTATATTTCAGGGATAAGCAAGAGAATATCCGACAGCAGCAGTAACTCAAAACAGAGTTACTGCTGCTTTTTGAGTCACTAGAATTATGGACAAAATAAAATATTTTATCCGCCCAAATTGGGTAAGTATAAACAGCACAAAAAAGTGAAACTGGCTATCGCTATAATGATAGGGTTCCAATTTACCTAGAACTGCTATGACAAAATTTGAAACAGAATGCCTAGAACAGCACCTACTAAAAATAGGAAAACTAGCAAAGCAAACTGGTGTTACTGTAGGCACCCTGCGATACTATGAAAGCCTAGGGTTACTGGAACCTGCCTTACGCAACAGTAGCGGTTATCGTTACTACACAGCCGATGCTGCCAGACAAGTGCAATTTATCAAGAAAGCTCAAAGACTCAACTTTTCTCTTCAAGAAATTCAGCAAATTTTGGCCTCTCGCCGTCAAGGAATAACAGCTTGTCCGCTAGTGCAAGACTTATTAAGTCGCAAAATAGATTTCTTTGAGGAGGAAATTCAGCGCATGAGTGCGTTCAAAGCTGAGTTGGAAGCTTATAAAAAACTTTGGACAAATCGAACTTCAGACAATCCCGATAGCGAGGAACTTTGCACTTTGATTGAGGGAGTTAAGTAGGATTGATCAGTTCGCTATTTCAGCTTTAATTACCTTCCCGTCTTCAATAACTGGCTGAGGTTGTTGAGGTCGTAAAATTTTACCAAATTTAGCATACAAAGCTGGCAAAACTAACAGAGTCAAGGCAGTAGAAGTAAACAATCCTCCTAAAACTACTACTGACAAAGGTTGCAAAATTTCCTTTCCGGGGCCGCCTTCTAAGACTAAAGGTGCTAAACCTAAAGCTGAAGTTGAAGCCGTCATCAAAATAGCATTGAGCCGTTCCATCGAGCCTTTAATAATTGCTTCCTTAAAAGGCATTCCCTCGGCAAATTTAGTGTTGTAGTTGTCTACTAATAACAAGCCATTGCGGGTGGCAACGCCAAATAAAGTGACAAAACCCACTAAAGAAGCTACAGAGATGATGCCGCCAGTCAAAGCTACAGAAATTACTCCTCCCACTAATCCGAGCGGTAAATTAATCATAATCATCGCAGTTGAAGGAATTGACTTGACGGACAAGTACATCAATACTGTAATTACAAGAAAAGAGATCGCACTAAATATCATAATATTTTGGGAAGCTCTTTGTTCTGCTTCAAATTGACCGCCGTACTGGATAAAATAGCCAAAAGGCAACTGTACCTCTCGTTTGACTTTAGCTTGAATTTCATTCACAACCGATCGCAAATCTCGACCTTTAGCATTAGCCGCTGCCACAATCAACCGAGAAACATTCTCGCGGTTAATCGTATTTGGGCCAGTACCGTATTTTACAGTAGCAACTTGGGCGAGGGGAATCTTGTTGCCACTTGGAGTATCAACCAACAAATTCTGAATAGTTTCTAAGTTATTTCGGGCTTCAGGCTGCAACCAAACAACTAAGTCAAAAGTTTGCTGCACCTCCAAAACTTGAGAAACAACTTTGCCGTTTAAAGCTGTCTCAATTAATTCAGAAAGCTCTCCAATTTTTAAACCGTATCTACCCGCAGCTTGACGGTTAAAATTAATTTGAATTTGTTGCACTGGCACCTGGGGTTCGAGTTGCAAGTCTACAATTCCTTCAACAGTTTTCATTTGCTCTTCAACTTTGGCACCGATGCTGCGAAGCTGATCCAAATCCGGGCCAAAGATTTTGACAGCAATCTGACTTCTGACACCAGATAAAACCTCATCCATCCGGTGAGAAATAAAACCGCCGATATTTGGTGCAACTCCCGGCAATTTAGCAAATTCCTGCCGCAACGCCTCCAAAGTTTTCGGCCTGTGTTCCATGCCCTCCTCGCTCAAACCGATATCAATGTGAGCTAAATTGACTCCCGCAGCATCAGCATCTCCCGGAGCTCTGCCCGATCGCACTTGCACGTATTCAAACCTGGTATCATCCTTAAGTGCATCTTCGATCGCAAAAGCCGCGCTATCTGTTGTTTCCAAAGACACCCCCGGATAAAGCAGAATAGTATTTACCAAAGTTTGCTCCTGAAACTCGGGTAAAAACACCCGTCCAAAAGATGGCAAAATAATTAATGCAGCCACCATACTAGCAGCAGCTAAAGCTAAAATTATCGCCGAATAGCGCATTGACAATTCTATAAAAAAATGATAGATACGCTTGCAAAATCTCGGCAGCCAAGGTTCCTCGGAACTCATGCGTTTGGCAGGCAACAAGATAGCACAAAGGGCTGGAGATATTAACAGCGATTCCAGACTAGAAATCACCACAACTACCAAATAAGTAATCCCCATCGGCGTAAAAATTCGACCTTCTACACCGGGCAAAGTAAAAATAGGAGAAAACACAACAATCCCAATAACAGTCGCTCCAATTAACGAATCGCGCACCTCTTGACTGCCGTCAAAAATCACATCCATTACCGGACGCGGATTAAGAGAAGACCTATTTTCTCTCAAGTTGCGGTAGGTATTTTCGGCATAGACGATCGCATCGTCGATCGCAGTGCCGATCGCCACCGACAAACCCCCTAAAGTCATCGTATTCAGCCCCAGCCCCAGCCAATACATCGCCAGCAGCGCGAACAGCCAAGTCAGAAAGAAATCCAGCAAAACAACCGCGAGAGTGCGCCAATTCATCAAAAACGGGATCAGGATGATGGTAACAATGATGCTGCCTTCAACTAAAGCCGATCGCACATTCTCCACCGAGGAATTAATATATTCTTCCTGTCGAAAAGTCACAGTAACTTTAATATCTTTTGGCAGAGCTTGCTGCACCTCAGCCATTGCTGCCTCAACCGCTTTAGTTACCGTCGGAGTATCAGCAACTGGCTGTCTGTTTACCATCACAATCACAGCTTTTTTGCCGTTAAAACTGCCATCTCCCCGCTTGATTGCAGCACCAATCTTGACATCAGCGACATCAGCAATTCTGACGGGTGTTCCGTTGCGAGAGGCGATCGCAGATTGCTGCAAATCTTCCACAGACGCAATCCGCCCCACCCCCCGGATTAAAGTTTCTCGATCCGGCGTAATTAAATACCCCCCCGGCGCGTTAACATTCGCAGCCGCTGTCGCTTCGGCAACTTCCTGCAACGACACATTAAAAGCTTTCAACTTTGCAGGTTCTACTAATACTTGATACTGCCTCTGATCGCCGCCGTAAGCCACCACTTGAGCAACGCCAGTCACAGCTAGAAGGCGATTTGTGACTTGCCAATCAACCAGACGGCGCACTTCCATCAAAGGAGTAGTTTCCGAGGTAAAAGCATAGGTAATAACAAGGCCTACCGGTGAAGTTGTCGGAGAAATTTGTGGTGCTTCTACTCCTGCGGGAAGCTTGCTTTGAGCTTGCTGCAACCTTTCTGTTATCAACTGGCGGGCTTGGTAAATTTCAGTTCCCCAATCAAAGATTACCTTAACGGCAGAAAGCCCTACAGCGGAAGACGATCGCACTGCTGTCACCCCAGGAGTTCCGTTAATTGCACTTTCGATCGGCAGTGTTACTAAAGACTCGATTTCTTCCGGCGCCAGCCCCGGTGCTTCCGTCTGAATTTCGACTTGCGGGGGTGCAAAAGGAGGAAAGACATCAAGGGACATTTGGGGGATGATATACAATGTCCAAAGACTAACAATAATGGTAGCGATAACAACTAGCCAGCGGCGGTTAATTACCCATCTGAGAATAGTGCTGAACATTTTATTATTTTGGAGTTAATATAGCGGTTCTCAAGCGTGGTGAGGTATGGGGGCGAGTCTTATGCCTATGCCCTATGCCCTATGAGCACCTCATTTTACTGAGAAAGGCTATAGATAGATACTTCTGCAAACTAAATTGCTATATTCACGCAATTGTTTACTTCAAACTCTTGACTTCTTTCTCTTGAGCTTTAACGTGATGGTTGTTATTGTGTAACAGCAGTTCATTGTGCAACGGCGATGCAGAGTCGGAAAAACTATTGTTTCCGGCATTGTTTCCAGAATCCGCTGCTAATGCTGGCAATTTGCGCCGATTTCCCAACAACACGCCGGCTGTGAAAGTCAGGGATACGATCGCAACTGCTCCCCCTATTCCCGTCCACCAGAAAGACACGGGTAAATTATTAAAATTAACCTCTGTTGCCTTTGGAGTTGCCTCTTTCTTTGCCTCGTCTTTTGAGGGCTTGCTGCCGCCCCGCAAAGATTGTGCGTAAAGTTGAGGTGCTCGCTGCGTTACTATCAAATCTCCCTCAAATAAACCACTCTTAACTTCAACTAAATCTCCGGCAGTTTGACCGAGTTCAATTTCAACAGCTTGATAAGCATTGCCATTTTGGAGGTAAACGGTTTTTTTACCGCTAACATCCACTACCGCCGCACTCGGAATTGCTAAAATATTTGTGGCAGTTTTGTTGGTTAAAATCTCCAACTCAGCAAATAGTCCTGGCTTTAATTCGCCGTTAATATTATCTAGTTCTGCTTTCACAGGCACAACCCGCGTTTCTCCTGACACGGATGACCCAATTAAGGCGATTTTTCCATTGAAAGTGCGATCGGGTAAATTAGCGACTTTTACCCTGACTACCTGACCCTGTTTTACTTTATTTAGGTCTTTTTCGTAAATATTGGCGGTGGCAAAAACACGGCTGTCATTTAAGAGACTCATCAACGGTTTTTCAGCGTTTACTGACTCTCCTGGAGTGATTTCGCGATCGGCTACCGTCCCCGAAATCGAAGCAACTACGGTAACGAGTCCTCGATCGTTGGCAACAGTTCCTAATTGTTGCAGCCGGGCTTGATAGGCTGCGTCAGCCAAGCGAATGCGCGACTGAGCGACTTCGACGGCTGTTTTGCCGCGTTTGAGTTGGTTCTCGGCTTCTAGGACTTCCCGGCGACTCTGAGCTCTGGTAAGTTGAGCTTTGGCTTCTGCTACTCTGCCTTGAGATTCCCGCAATTCCCGCATTGGGAGGTCTACTTCGGCTTGTTTAATTTCGGTTTGGGCTTTGATAACTTCAGGACGGCTTTTTGCCTTAGCAACAGTGGCTTTTGCTTCTGCGAAGTGGGCTTGCGATTCCAGCATTGTGCGCCGCGCGATCGCCCCAGATGCCACTAATTCTTTGTCGCGCTCGAACTGTTCTTTTGCCACAGTTAATTCAGTTTCTGCCTGCGCTATTTCGGCTTGCGCTATTTCAACTTGGCGCTGATAGTTTTCTTTAGCGGCTTGCACAACTGAACGCTTGTTTACTAATTCTTGTTCTTGCTGGTACTGCTTGGTTGCTGCTGTTAATTGGGTTTGGGCTTGGGCGATTTCTGCTGCGGATATTTGAAGTTGGCGATCGTAATTTTCCCGTGCTAGTTTTAGATCGCCTTCCGCTTGCTGCAAATCTGCCTCAGCTTCGGCACGTTTCGAGAGAGATTCAACCCGCAACTGTCCTAATTCTGAACTCGATAAAACCGCAACGGGTTGACCTTTTGATACTTTGTCCCCAGGCTTAACCAGTAACTCTACTACTTTCCCAGCAACCGGAGCCGTCACTTCTACTTTTTCGTTGGGTAAAGTTTCAATTTGTCCGGTGGTTTTGATGCCGATATCTAGTCGCTGTCGAGCGGCAGGGGAAACTTTAATTCCTAATCGTTTTGCTGTTTCGGCATCGACAGAAATAGCAGTAGGAGTTTCACTTGTTTCGCCACTGTGCTTAAATTCATCTCCGTGTCCCGCGTGGGCAAAAACGGGGGTGGACTCGATGAATAACAAAAGAGTCAGGAGTATTCCCGAAAAGTGAACTATCGGTGCTGAGGAGCGGACACGGCGGTAGTATTGCATGATTGAGTAGGGGAGAATCTGAACTCAAAGATCAGTTTGGCAGATTGAAATGAAATCAGGATGAAATATGGTATTACTGTTTGTACCAAGCTTGCCGCCACTGTTTCATTTGCTCAATTTCTTGCTTTTGCGAAGTCACAATCTCTTGGGACAATTTCTTTATTTCCGGTCGCTTCGACTTCTGCAAAGCATCTTGGGCCATCACTAAAGCTCCTTCGTGGTGGGGAATCATCGCATTGAGAAATCGCAAGTCAAATTGGTCGTCAGCGGCCCCTAAATCCATGCTCATCATCATGCTTTGCATTTGTTCAGGAGTCATTGCCATCGTGTGACTCATTGGAGCGTGATAAGCCATCGGCGTACTGCTGGCTTTGGCATACCAAGTTTTTCGCCACTCTTTCATTTGACTGATTTCGCGGTTCTGAGCGGCAATCATCTCATTTGCTATTTTTTTCATTTCCGGGCGTTTGGATTTATTGAGTACCTCTTTTGCCATGTTTACAGCACCTTGATGGTGCAGTGTCATGCCATCAATAAATCGCAAATCGTAGTCGGCATCAGCCGGGCCTAAATCCATTGACATATTGTGATTCATGCCATGATTCATGCCACCCATGCCACCTTGTGCCGCGTCTTGCTTGTTGTTCACTTCGGTTGCAGCCGTAACGTTTGGGGCTTGAGTTTGGCTTGTAGGAGCTTTTGAACAAGCTGCAAGCACTCCGCTGGTTAGGGCGGCTGTGGCGGTCAATATCAGCGTTGCAAAGCCGGTTTTTAATGAAATTGGTTTCATAGATTTTATATGCTTAAAACGACTATTTATCTTCAGCTTTCCACATATAAATGAAATTAGGATGAAATTTTCGACTGGGAATTGTAAATAAGTATTGCTGTGCTGTCGATCGAACTCAAATTTAAGATTTACAGGACTCATAACCTAATTATGTAGGGTACACAGTGCGCGCCTTACCCTATGGGTAGGCTGTCAAACCACTTTTTCCATAATTCCTGATTAATTTCGCAATCCCCCATTAACTCTCCAGTGGACTAGAGAAGTCCAAGCAGTTGACTCAGCCGCCGTTGTTTAAGCCGATCTCAAGACGAAGTTGGTGACAATTCAAACTGTGAAACCGGAAAATGAAGTTAGGGAAGCGATCGCATCTGTTGGCTATCCAGGCGCTTGAAGACAGAAGTCAGAATATTACCCATTCCCAATTTCAGAGTGCATATATGGATCACCTCACAGTCAAACTCCAAGGCATGAGTTGAGTCGATGGCCCCTTCTGCTGGTATCCAGCGCGTTTTTGCTGAAGTTGGACTAGACCCAAAAGCAGCTCAAATCTAAACACTGCAAGCACCAGGGAAAATTGTAGCGATGCTGGGAGATGGGATTAACGATGCTCCGGCTTGGGCAATAGCGGATGTGGGAACTGCGACGCTGCTCACGTAAGGGTATAAATAAGCTTTCAGGTGTTGACATATCATTAGTTGCTGATATGATGATATAAAAGAGCTTTGTATTGAAGCTAAGCATATGATTGTCTCTGCTCAATCCCAGTCCACTCGCTTGAAAGCAAAACTCTTTCGTGGGTTTTCCGATCCATCACGATTGGCGATTTTGGACGTGCTGCGATCGCGTCCAATGACCGTGAGTGAAATTGTTGAAGCAACCGGGCTATCGCAATCTAACACCTCAAACCACTTGGGCTGTCTCCGTGATTGCGGTCTGGTAAACACCCTGCAGCAAGGACGGTACACCAGTTATCAACTCGCCGATGCACGAGTTGCTGAGATTTTGGAAATGGTTGAAGAGTTACTGGCTGATGTAGCAAAAGGAGTTTATGAATGTACCCGCTACAACTGCTCAGAGAACGAATAACAACAAGCTAAACAGGAGGCACGATGTCAGACTGTGGATGTCACATGGAAGCCAAGAACGCAGCCGAGCGTAAAACGTTGCGAATTCTGTTACTTATCAATGGCACAATGTTTGTCGTCGGAATTGTGGCAGGAGTTTTAGCGGATTCAACTGCCTTAGTTGCAGACTCATTAGATATGTTTGCAGATGCTTCAGTTTACACGATGTCGCTGTATGCAGTTGGCAAATCGGCGCATCACAAGAATCGTGCAGCGACTCTAAGTGGTATTTTTCAGATCACGTTAGCCGTGATGGTTGTCGTCGATGTGATTCGACGGTTTGTTTGGGGAAGTTCACCGGAATCAGGTTGGATGATGGCAATGGCTTTTTTGGCCCTGATTGCTAACAGTTATGGTTTGTACCTTCTCTCAAAGCATCGTAAGGGTGAGGTACATATGCGGGCAAGTTGGATATTTACGCAGAATGATGTAATTGCAAATTTTAGTGTGATCGTCGCAGGTTTCCTAGTCACTCTATTTAATTCTCGGTTTCCTGATTTAATTGTTGGATTGGGAATCGCAAGCCTAGTCGTTTGGGGTGGAATCAGTATTATTCGAGATACACAACGTGACAGAATGAAGCAACAACGGCTGTAGTAATACCGCTTAACAGGTTTTGCAGCAACGATTTGAACGTTTCTCGCTTCGTTTTAGTTTTTTCATCGCCGAGACATAGAAACAGTACCAAAAATAGCTATGAGTAAAATGTACTCCAGCAACTTTACTTTGGAACAATGGGAGTTGATTGAACCTTTTATTTCACCTCCAACATCTAGGGATCGTCACCCAAGGTTGAGGTGTGGAATGTCCTGAATGCAATCTTTTACCTGTTAACCCAAGGCTGTACTTGGCGTGACTTATCGGGAGACTTCCCACTTTGGCAGAGCGTCTATCGCTACTTCTGCACCTGGCGTAAAGACGGAACTTTGCTGAGGCTACATGACCGACTTAGAGCCTGGGTTAAAGTTAGCCACAACCGAGCGGTGAGTCCGTCTGAAGCCATCGTGGATAGTCAAAGCGTCAAAAATGCAGCAATGGTAAACCAAGCAATGGGATGTGACACAGGCAAGCAAATAATATGAGTCAATAATTTTTACTTAACATGAGCAAAACGATAATAATTCTTACTCTCGATCGCAACTTGTGACCGCAAACTTGAGCTAACTAGCAGCCAAACTTTTAACTCAATAATTTACCAAATTGTTAGCTTTGGAGATATAGTATGAATATATGTTCATAAGTTAATTATGTTTTTCCATCTAGGAGGCATCATGAAAAAGACAAAAGCATCAGATTCCGGCTGCTGTAGTTGCAGTCACGACGATCGCCCCGATCTCAGTAATGAGAATCATAACCATGACCACAGCCACAACCACGGGAACGGAGATTTTAACCTGAAGCAAGAATTGATTCCTGTGATATCGGTTGTTGTCCTATTTGTTGGCGGTTTAATTTTTGAAGAAAAACTGCACAACACGCCCTATTCTATAGGTGAATATCTGGTTTTCATCCCAGCCTATCTTTTAAGCGGATGGAATGTTTTAACCAGTGCGGGTCGCAACATTCTGCGAGGTCGATTTTTTGATGAAAATTTCTTAATGACTATAGCAACACTCGGCGCTGTAGCCATTCACAAACTCCCTGAAGCAGTCGGGGTGATGTTGTTTTTCAAAATCGGAGAACTTTTTCAAGAATTTGCTGTAGGGCGATCGCGTCAATCGATCAAATCGCTTTTAGAAATTCGCCCAGATTATGCCAACCTCAAGGACAACGGCGACATTAAAAAAGTTGCACCAGAAACAGTAGTCATCGGCGATATCATCCTTGTCAAACCGGGAGAAAAAATTCCCTTAGACGGTGAAATTATAGACGGCAATTCTCAGCTTGACACGTCTGCACTAACTGGAGAATCAGTACCTCGAACCGTGAAAGTTGGAGAAACAGTTTTAGCAGGAACAATTAACCAGACAGGAGTTCTCACCGTCAAAGTTACTAAACTCTTCGGTGAATCTTCAATCTCCCGAATTCTGGAATTAGTAGAAAATGCCAGAAGCAAAAAAGCTGAGACTGAGAAGATGATCAGCAAATTTGCCAGTTACTACACGCCCTTTGTAGTCTTTGCATCGCTAGCAGTGGCTTTAATTCCGCCTTTGTTCATTTCAGGAGCAACTAATGCAGACAGATTTTTGTGGGTTTACCGCGCCCTAGTCTTGTTAGTTATTTCCTGCCCTTGCGGATTGGTGATTAGCATTCCTCTGGGATACTTTGGGGGAATTGGCGGTGCAGCCAAGCGCGGGATTTTGGTTAAAGGCTCGACTTTTCTAGATACTCTGACAGCAGTCAAGACAGTTGTTTTGGATAAAACAGGAACTTTGACAAAAGGAGTTTTTAAAGTAGCACAAATTGTGCCTAAAAATGGTTTTTCCCAAACAGAGTTGATGGCAATAGCGGCTAAAGTAGAATCTCAATCCAATCACCCAGTCGCGAAATCTATTATGGAAGCTTACGGCGGAAAAATAGATTCATCGGATGTGAAAGATTACGAAGAAATAGCGGGGCACGGCATTCGGGCGAAAGTAAATAATCAAATTGTGCTTGCCGGAAATGACCGTTTGCTGCACCGAGAAAATATCCCTCACGATGTCTGCAATGCTGAAGGTACGATCGTACATTTAGGGGTAGACAACCGCTACGCTGGGTATATTTTGATTGCTGACGAGCTTAAGGAAGACGCTGTACAGGCTATTCGCGACCTCAAGAAACTGGGTGTTGAGCGAATCGTGATGCTCACAGGAGATAATCAAGCTGTAGCTGAGAGTGTTGCGAAAAAGCTCGGTTTAGATTCCTACTTAGCTGAGTTATTACCTGAAGGAAAAGTAGAGGCGATCGAAAAACTGATCTCCCAATCTAAAAAAGGCGATAAAATTATCTTCGTCGGGGATGGAATTAATGATGCACCCGTACTTGCTAGAGCTGATGTGGGCATAGCAATGGGAGGTTTGGGTTCGGATGCGGCGATCGAAACTGCCGATGTTGTAATTATGTCAGATGCACCCTCCAAGGTGGCTGAAGCCATCCAAATTGCCAGAAAAACTCACAATATTGTTTGGCAAAATATCATTTTTGCCCTGTCAATTAAAGCGATATTTATTGGTTTGGGTGTTTTTGGTTTAGCGACAATGTGGGAAGCAGTTTTTGCTGATGTTGGGGTGGCTTTAGCAGCTATTTTCAATGCGACTAGAGTTTTAAAGTAGTCGGCTGACAACTCCAGGAGGGCGGGCAATTCCTTCCTCCTTGTAGCAATTTGTAGAGGAAAGCAAATGGAAAGTATGCTCAAAATTCTGTTGGGAAGTCTAGCTCTTAGTATTATTCACGCATTAATTCCCAACCACTGGATGCCTTTAATTGCGATTGGTAAAACTGAAAATTGGTCTCGCAGCGAAACTTTGCGGGCTACAGTAATTACAGGAGTTGCTCATACCCTCAGCATTATCCTAATTGGAATTGTCGTCGGCTTATTCGGTTACAAGTTCGCTGCTACCTATGTAGAGGCCGCTGAAATAATTGCGCCTTTAGTTTTATTAGTTTTAGGAATTATCTATCTTTTGGCAGAGTTAGATAGTTCTCGCAGGCACCACCACCATCACGCGGAAACAGTTAATTTAACTACCAAGCGATCGCAATTTCAAATCCTAGCTGTTTTAGGAACAGGAATGTTTTTCTCGCCTTGCATCGAAATAGAAGCCTATTTTTTTTCAGCAGGAACGATTGGTTTGAGCGGCATACTTGTAGTTTCTGTGGTCTACTTAGTTGTGACAGTTTTGGGAATGGTTTTGCTAGTAGACTTGGGAATGAAAGGAGTTAATGCTTTAGAAGAAAAGCTGCATTTTTTCGAGGCTCACGAACAAGGATTAACCGGAGCAGTATTAATCCTTCTAGGAATTGTGGCTTATTTCATCAAAGTGTAAAATGGTTGGTAATACAATTTAGTCTTGGGAAATATCCAGCACAGGAAAAAATATTATGCGTCGTCAACGTTCCATGCCTTGGATTCACCGCTATTCTCGTCCGCTCACGGCAGGAATTGCCTCGATAGGGGCTGCGATCACTGCTTATCTAACAGTGGTTAAGTTATCCAACGGAACGGCAGTTTGTCCGATCGAAGGCTGCGATATCGTGCTTTCGAGTCCTTATGCCTATGTCTTTGGTTTGCCTCTTTCTTTGTTCGGTTTTTTGGGCTATTTGAGCATGATAGTTTTTGCCGTAGCTCCCCTATTGGTCAATCCCGCAGAACAGAAGAGTCTCCGCTCTAAGTTAGAGTCTTGGACGGGACTATTTCTGTTTGCTGGTAGCACAGCTATGACGATTTTCAGCGGCTATCTGATGTATGTACTGGCTGTTGATATTAAAGCAGCTTGTATTTACTGTATTGCATCTGCTTTGTTTGCAACTAGCTTGTTTGTCTTAGCATTAATAGGTCGCGAATGGGATGATATCGGGCAACTATTTTTTATAGGAATTGTGGTGTCTATGTTAGTGCTGATTTCCTCTCTGGCTCTTTATGCCGATGTGAATAATCTCGGTACAGCTAACGAGACTAGCATCAAGACTACGACATCTTCCGGTACTTCAGAAATTGCTTTAGCGCAGCATTTAAAAATAGTGGGTGCTAAAATGTACGGCTCTTTTACCTGCGATCATTGTCAAGCACAGAAAGCAAGTTTCGGCAAAGAAGCGGCGGGCATTATCAATTATATTGAGTGCAATCCTCAAGGGAAAAATGCTCGGCGGGATCTTTGCGAAGCTGCGAAGATTCAAGGGACTCCCACTTGGGAAATTAACGGTAAGTTTTACCAAGGGCAAAAATCTTTGCAGGAGTTAGCGGATTTATCTGGCTATCAGGGAACTCGCGAATTTAAAGAGCTCTCAAATCAGGAACGTTGACAAGAGTGATTTCTGGCGATCGACTTAATCATAGTCGATCGCACTTAAATTAAATTATCCGAAATCCGGTTAAATGCGCCCTACTCTCACCCGCAGCCCAAGCAAACGGCGCTGCAATCCAAATCCGATCGCCATCCCCGCGATTACAATGCCTGTAAAGTAAGCTAAAACAGTCAACCGCACTGAAAGAGGAGGCGCGACTCCCTCAACTTCAATACTTTGTAAAACCTGGAATGGTGAAAACTGACGGGCCCCGTTGGGTTGGGGAGAAACTTCTACCTCTACTTTGTGAGGTGCGCCATCAAAAAACTGCTCTTGCCATATCAGTTTTCCGGCTGCATCCGGGACACCTTTGTAGGCAAAAGCAATCCAATCATTTTCGAGTTGGGTGACTTTAACATTGAACAATACATCTGTGACTGGCTGATTTGTTTTGGTATCGGTGACTTGAACTTGTAAATTAGCAGCTTTCCCTACTGTCGCACTAACATCTCCAGAAAGTCGCACCTGTAAACCCTGAGATTGCACAATGGGGCTAGTTTTTTCTGTCGGTTTAGATTCTGTCATGTGAGACATTGGCATCGACATCTCAGACTGGGCAATTTCAGCACTGACATTAACATATAACAAGGTAGCGATCGCAATTATTATCGCCCCACTTAACAGCAATCGCACTCTTTCAGGCGCTATTTCTCCTGCTTGGATTTTGGGCTTTCCTCCAATCGCCAAGCCGCCACCTAGCCCAACAACCAACAAAATCACAGCTAAAATCCCAAAATTGCGATACTTCACCCCGTTTTCCGGCACGGATAGTGTTAAAGTTTGCTGAATAGGAGTAAAAGCATTTTCTGCGATCGGAGTCACCTTTGCTAACAATTGATAATTTCCCCTAATGGGCAGCATTTGCTGGATTTGTAACTCACCTTTAGCTGCAACAGCCTCTATATCCAGCAACTTTGTTCCCTCCACGATCGGAAAATCGGTGGTAAACCAATGATTTTTAGGCGGAGTTAAAATTGTCAAACTAATTCGAGCATTCTCTAAAGGAATCCCCGCTGCATCTAAAGCTTGCAGCTTTAACGACACTGGAGATAAAGGTGTAGTTGCCTCGGCTTCAAAGGGTAAAATCTGGCTGATTGGGGGTTCAGAAGTCAGTCGCACAGTTGATTGTGGAGACTGCGAAAACCCTACCCAACCATAGAAAAAGATACTCATCATGCAGACAGCACTGATGAGCGCAGAAAACTTTAATTTTGACATTTTAATTCTGGACTTTTAAGGAATCTCGCGCGGGGTGGGGGCGGGTTTATTTAACCTGTCTGCACTCTGAGAAAGCTCGCAGGTTTACCCGCCCCAACAGGTTAAACGAATCGCACTGCAATATCTCAAATAAAAACAATCTTGTTTAGTGACAACTAACCATCAAAGTGTGGTGGCGCAGAGAGTGTACCTTGTTATGGACGGCGGGATAAGTTGTAAAGTAAACAGTCCAGACAGTCAAAGCGCATAGGGAGATGTAGAGCGTCGCTTGCACGGGTGTTGAAAGCGTCAACCGTGCCGTTTGTTGCCAAACCGAAGAAGAAGAAGATTGAGTAGTCATCATGTACCTCGCAGATGAATAAAGTAAATTTGGGCATCGGCGGGCATCCTGACTTGGAGAACTTGTCTCCTTCACAGTTGCGGGACAGTGCCGGACTTACACCGAACTTTCCCCGTTACCTCTGGTGGCTGTTCCTCACCAGAACCGATTTGATATTCAGAGCATATCACACATTCTGTTGCTGCATTCACATTACCTGGAGTGTTAGATAAAAAATACACAACTTCATATTTCTTGCAACTTTGGCGGATTTTGAGCAATACGACTGATGAAATTTAACAGAATTTGTGAGATTATGAAAATAATATGAAAATTATTTAACAATAAAACCAATGACTCACCCCGAAAACAGACCCAGCCTTCCTGAAGTCCACCGCAGCGTCCCCGTTCCCAACAGCAAAGGTTTCTGGCGTAAAATGCTGGCCTACGCAGGGCCGGGATATTTGGTTTCAGTGGGTTACATGGACCCCGGAAACTGGGCGACTGACTTAGCGGGGGGAGCCAAGTTTGGCTATGCGCTATTAAGTGTGATTTTGCTATCTAATTTGATGGCAATTTTGCTGCAATCACTCTGCGTGCGTTTGGGAGTGGCAACGGGACGAGATTTGGCACAAGCTTGTCGAGATTATTTCAGTCCGCGAGTCAGTTTTTTGCTGTGGATACTTTGTGAAATTGCTATTTCTGCTTGCGATTTAGCTGAACTTGTTGGAAGTGCGATCGGACTGCAATTGCTATTTGGTATTCCCTTAGTTTGGGGAGTGTGCATCACTGCGCTAGATGTAATAATGGTATTATTTTTACAAGGAAAAGGCTTTCGTTATATCGAAGCTTTGGTGATTACGATTATTGCAATTATTGGCGGTTGTTTTATTGCAGAAATGATTTTTGCAAAACCTGATGCCGGAGGAGTTTTACTCGGTTATGTTCCCAGCCTAGAGATTTTGCAAAATCAGGCAATGCTTTATATTGCGGTGGGTATTTTGGGGGCAACTGTGATGCCGCACAATCTTTACTTGCATTCGTCGATCGTGCAAACTCGCTCTTGGGAAGAAACTGCTGATAAAAAATGGGAAGCAATTAAATTTGGCACAATTGATTCCACCGTAGCGCTGTCAATAGCTTTGTTTATTAATTCAGCAATTCTGATATTGTCGGCTGCAAGCTTTCATTTTTCCGGGTATCAAGAAGTAGCAGAAATTCAAGATGCTTACAAACTGCTTTCTCCGGTACTGGGTGTGGGTTCTGCTAGTGCAATTTTTGCCTTTGCTTTATTGGCTTCGGGGCAGAACTCAACCTTGACAGCAACTTTAGCAGGACAGATTGTGATGGAAGGGTTTCTAAATTTTCGGCTGCGACCTTGGTTGCGGCGCTTGCTGACTCGACTGATTGCAATTGTGCCGGCTTTGATCGTAATTATCTTGTTTGGTGAAGGCAGTACAACTAATTTACTGGTTTTCAGTCAAGTGATTCTCAGTTTGCAATTACCCTTTGCAGTAATTCCCTTGGTAATGTTTACCTCAAACCGCAACTTAATGGGAGAGTTTGTGAATCCATTTTGGCTGAAAGCCTTAGCTTGGTTAGTGGCTAGTATTATAGTAGGATTAAATAGTTGGCTGTTATTGCAGACTATTTTCTAGTAATCTGCGATTGCGGTAGAGGCAGGAACACATTTAATATTTGATGCCTTAATGTGTCCATATAAAATGGGAGAAAGAGTAAGAGCGTTAAAGTTGTTACGCTCAGTAACGCCAGGAATGCTATTGATGTGGGATAGAGGCTTACATTCTTATGCGATGGTAGAAGCTACAGTCAGTAAAGGTTGTGAGTAGAAGAGTGCGAATTCCATCCAACGTTAAATTCTTAAACCAAACACTATTAGATGATGGTTCATATTTGAGGAAAGATTTATCCATCAGGCAAACTAAGAAAAAAAAGATTTAAGCCCATACAGGTAAGAGTAATTGAGTACACAATTGAGGCTCCCGAACACCCAGTCACACAAATTAGATATCGTTTAATTACGAGCTTGTTGGACGCTGAAAAATTTCCAGCCCAGTCACTTGCTTGTGAATATCATCAACGTTGGGAAGTCGAGAATACTATTGATGAAGTCAAAGTACATTTATTGGGAAGAAAAACTCATATTCGTTCTCAAAGACCGAAAGAAGTGGTACAAGAAATTTATGGTTTACTACTAGGACCGAAGAGCTGTACGGTCATTAATTTTTCAAGCTGCAAGCAGTGCCGGTGTTTCACCATTGCGTCTGTCTTTTACTGGAACATTACGAGTGATTCGTCGTGCTCTGCCAAAATTCCAGCGGTTACAACCACAAGAAATTCTCTTCTTTTGAATTGGTTAACTTTAGAGATACTTGACCAACTTCTACCTGAAATGGTTCATAGAAACAACCCAAGAGTTGTGAAAAAGCCTGTCTCAAAATTTCGCTCTAAACAAGTTAAACACAGAGGTACTGGAATAATAATGAATCCTCCTGTATTTATTGTTTTAAGCACTGCATAGCCCTTAACTGAACCGTATTGGCGCAGAAGGGACAGGTCCACACTTGGCCTTGATTGAAGGGAAGCATGACTCCCTGCGTGCGATCGGCGCCCCAATCTAGGATACACCGACTTTGAAAACACGCCCTAGGGATTCAAGAGACAGCAGATCATGGTGTCCAGGGTGTTGATTTCTCCTTTTTAGAGGTTCTCAAAAATTTCTTTTCATTCCCCCTTGACACTCCAGTGGACTGGATACTGCAAGATAGGATTAACCCCTCAAAGGAAAGGAAAAATACAACCATGACACTACAGCTAAAAGTCCCTAACATGGCGTGTTCAGCTTGTGGCGAAACCATTACCAAAGCCATCAAGACAGTAGATGCCGCCGCAAATGTTCAGGCAGATCCCAAAACCAAACTGGTCAATATCCAAACTCAAGCATCTGAAGCCGCCATTACAGAGGCAATTACAGTGGCAGGTTATCCCGTTACCTGTCACTAAAGATTTCTCAGACCCATTTTAAGGATGAAAATAAGGAGATTTTGTATGGAAAACGCCACTATGAAACTGCGAGGCATGAGTTGTGCCTCTTGTGCAAGTAACATCGAAGAGGCAATCCGCTCAGTTCCGGGAGTTGAGACGTGCAATGTTAATTTTGGAGCTGAACAAGCCAGCGTTACCTATAATCCCAGCCAAACTGATGTAGCAGCGATTCAGGATGCCGTGGATGCGGCTGGATATTCTGCTCTGCCGATGCAAGATGATGTACTTGCCCCAGAAGATGATGCAGAACGGCAGGCGCGGCAAAGTGAAAATCAGGACTTGACCCGCAAGGTGTGGGTTAGCGGTATTATCAGCGCCGTTATCGTGATTGGCTCGCTGCCTGCGATGACGGGATTGCCTATTCCCTTGATTCCCATGTGGCTGCACCATCCCTGGCTACAACTTGTACTCACTACTCCAGTATTGTTTTGGGCGGGTAGGTCTTTCTACATCAATGCCTGGAAAGCCTTGAAGCGTCATACCGCGACAATGGATACGCTAGTAGCGATCGGGACAGGGGCAGCTTACCTCTATTCTCTATTTCCCACCTTCTCTCCCCAGTGGTTTATCAGTCAGGGTCTTAAACCAGATGTGTACTTTGAAGCGGCATCTGTAATTATTGCATTGCTCTTGCTAGGACGACTGTTGGAAAACCGCGCTAAGGGACAAACCTCAGAAGCAATTCGTTCTCTTATGGGTTTGCAGGCAAAAACGGCGCGGGTAATTCGTAATGGACGAGAAGTGGACATTCCCATCGCTGAGGTAGTGTTGGAAGATGTCATTCTAGTTCGTCCGGGTGAAAAGATTCCCGTGGATGGCGAGATTATTGATGGCTCCTCAACGATTGATGAGGCAATGGTGACGGGTGAAAGTGTACCCGTGAAAAAGCAGCCTGGTGATGAAGTGATTGGAGCGACTATTAACAAGACTGGAAGCTTCAAATTCCGAGCCACACGAGTGGGTAAAGATACGTTTTTGGCGCAAATCGTTAAACTGGTGCAGCAAGCGCAAGGCTCCAAGGCACCGATTCAGCGATTAGCCGATCGCGTTACGGGATGGTTTGTCCCTGTTGTGATTGCCATTGCGATCGCTACCTTCATCATTTGGTACAACATCATGGGCAACGTCACAATGGCATTGATTACCACCGTGGGCGTGCTGATTATTGCTTGTCCCTGTGCGCTTGGCTTAGCCACGCCAACCTCGATCATGGTGGGTACAGGTAAAGGGGCAGAAAACGGAATTTTGATTAAAGGTGCAGATAGTTTAGAACTGGCGCACAAACTGCAAACTGTTGTTTTAGACAAAACAGGCACGATTACCCAAGGTAAACCCACTGTAACGGACTTTATAACGGTTAATGGTACCGCCAATGGTAACGAGCTAAAACTTCTGCGCCTCGCTGCATCCGTCGAACGGAATTCAGAACATCCTCTGGCAGAAGCGGTGGTGCAATATGCCCAATCTCAAGGAGTGGAGTTGACGGATTCACGGGAGTTCGAGGCTCACGCAGGCAGTGGTGTGCAAGGGTATGTATCCAATCAATCGGTGCAAATTGGAACTCATCGTTGGATGAACGAATTGGGAATTGATACCAGTAGTTTGCAGCCACCGTGGGATCGATTGGAATATCTCGGTAAGACGGTTATCTGGATTGCCATAAATGGCAAAGTAGAAGGAATTATGGGCATTGCCGATGCCGTAAAACCATCTTCTGTTGTCGCAATTCGCACTTTACAAAAGATGGGATTAGAAGTGGTAATGCTAACAGGTGATAACCGTCGCACGGCAGAAGTCATAGCGCAGGAAGTCGGCATCAAACGAGTTATTGCAGAAGTTCGTCCCGATCAAAAAGTCGCTCAAATCGAAAATCTTCAGGCAGAGGGAAAAATTGTCGCAATGGTGGGGGATGGAATCAATGATGCACCTGCACTTGCTCAAGCTGACGTAGGCATGGCAATTGGCACAGGAACAGATGTCGCGATCGCAGCTAGCGATATCACTCTAATTTCTGGTGACTTACAAGGCATTGTTACTGCCATCCAACTGTCTCGCGCTACGATCCAAAACATCAAACAAAATCTGTTTTTTGCCTTTGTCTACAATGTGGCAGGCATTCCGATCGCCGCCGGAATTCTTTTCCCGATTTTTGGATGGCTCCTCAATCCAATTATTGCCGGGGCAGCAATGGCATTTAGTTCCGTTTCTGTAGTAACAAATGCGTTGCGTCTCCGTAACTTTCGACCCAAAAATGTTGGCTAATTTGATTCGTGCTTAAGAGGGAATAATGATGAACAAGCAACTTACATTTCTAGGAACATTAGCAGGATTTGGATTTCTGCTTGGGGTAATTTCCGGTTCAATTTTTGGAGTGTTAACGTAGCCTATTTTTGCACTCTGATGAATGAAACATCGAACGATAGCGCGGGTTTAGTCAATCACGAAGGAAATTCACTAAATACCTTTGTTCAAAACCCGCTCTTACTCCCATAATCTTGTGTATTTTTTAGGAGGTTTTCAAATGATCGGCAAAACAACAATTATCGGTACTATTGCTAGTCTGGGGGTTGTACTAGGAATGTTATCTGGTGAAGGAATAGCGCAAAATACCCATGAAACACACCAAACTCAAACACAGCAAAAAAGTCAGTTTCAGCGCATTGAACAACCCTTAAGTAACAAGATTTTAGTTACTTTGGCTGGAATCGGGTTAATTAGTTTAGAACTTTGGTGGTTTCTCCTTAGCAAACCCAAATCTCAGAAAGCAGTTACAGCCAGTGGAGGAATTCAAGAAGTAACCGTCACCGTTGATGGTGGCTATGAACCCAGCCGCATTGTTGTGCAAGCTGGACAACCCGTGCGTCTTAACTTTCACCGCCAAGATCCTAGCAGTTGTTTGGAACAAGTCTTAATTCCAGATTTTCATATTGCAGCAGATTTGCATCTGAATCAAGTAACCTCTGTTGAATTCACACCTAAAAAAGCTGGCAGTTATGTCTTTAGCTGTGGCATGAATATGTTTCGAGGCGAAATTATCGCCACCGAAGACCCACAACTTGAATCAACGGGGTTCGAGGAACCTCAAACACTAACAGAATCCCAGTTCAATTCATCCATGTCAACACATCAGCCTGAAACAATAATTGACGCTGAAGCTATGCAAATCAATCCAACTGTTGACCAGGGCATCCAGAAAGTGAGTATCATTGTTAACAAAGGCTACACGCCCAATCATCTGGTAGTTAAAGCAGGTAAACCCGTTCAACTCCACTTTTTACGTGAAACTTCTAGTGCTTGTTTAGCGAAAGTGCTGATTCCCGATTTTGGCATTGCTACCGATTTGTCTTTGAATCAAGTAACAACCATTGAATTCACTCCCGAAGACGTAGGAAACCACACTTTTAGTTGTGGCATGAATATGTTTCGCGGTACCATAGAAGTGCAAGCCGCTAACGTCTCTGACCCAGATGAAATGGCTGCTCAAGCCTTAAATAACTGACCGTCAACCAAGTGCGATCGCTCGAATGGTTTGTCCAAACGCCTACTGCTACCCAAAGTTGCGACATTCAGGCGATCGCCACTCAGGCATTCAAAAAAATTTCTAGCCCCTCTTGACTCTCCATCCCACTGGATAGTTTATCATAAGCTTAGAGTTGGATTCAGTAGAGGAAATGAGTATGTTAGTTCAAGAAAAGCAAAAACTCATTGGTTTAGTTGCGAAGGAAAGCGGCGTACCGATCAAAACCATTCGCTACTATGAGGAACTCGGTTTAATCAAGGCATCAGGCAGAACCGAAGGGAAATATAGATTATTTAATTCTGATATTTTGACTCGGCTAAGGTTTATTAAACGCGCCCAAACTTTGGGATTAACTTTAGCCGAGATTCAAGAATTATTGACGGTTCACGATGGGGGAGAGTTGCCTTGTGAACACATCAAAGTCCAGTTGCAAGATAAACTGCTCGCTATCGATCTACAAATGCAGCAACTACTTATCCTCAAACTAGAGTTGGAAGGATTACTTTCAGGTTCGCCCACCTTACTAGAAAAGGTTGATTCCATCATTTGTCCTCTGATTCAAAAAAAGTAAATTCTTCTATAACTTAATTGTTTCGATCGGTGTGTCAACGGAGGTTATAGAAGTTGACACACTGGTTTTTTATCAAAAAATAATATCGCTCAAGACAACGGCCCCATACACTGATTAAGGCAAGTCCAACAGTTATGGTCAAAGTGAAAAAATCAGGGTTTATATATTTTCTGCCTGCCTAAATATTAGAGTTGCAACACATTAAAAAAGATGAATTAGCAGGGCAAATATTTGACAATGAGCTAGAGCTTGCCTACGCCGTAATTCAGGGAGTAGAAGTTAGATAGAGGAGAAAGAAAAAACTACCGTACCCAACGTGTTAAATTTAAATCCAATCACTACACTAGGCTTTTCGTTACATAAAGATAATTTTTCCCGCCTACCTACTTATATGTCGATTTATTCTGGAAAAATTTGTCAATATTTTTTCGCTACCCCCTTGACTCTCCAGTCGAATAGAGAATTTAAGCTGTTATTAGTAGGTTGAGTAAGTTCACGATTGATTTACTCAACAAAGTTCACCCATCAATCACCATCGATTAGAAATTGAAGGCTATGGTACTGCAACTAACTGTTCCTAAACTGGCTTGTTCTGCTTGCGTGAATGCTATCACCAAAGTTATTCAAACACTTGATTCTACTGCCTCGGTTCAAGCCAATCCAAAAACCAAACTTGTCAGCATAGAAACTCAAGCCTCCGAAACAGCAATCAAAGAAGCAATAGCTGCGGCTGGCTATCCATCCGTGTAAACCTTTTAGTTTTTTTTCCTGCCAGCGGTTAGCTTTTGGCTAGCCGCCAATCCTAAATATTCATCTTAACTCTGGAGTTTATCAGTAGTTTAGAGGATTCATTTACAAGAATGCCCTTAACTAAAAACTCCAAACGAGAACAGCAAAGTCTGAACCCCTGATAAATCGACAACCTCAAGTTTACTAACTGGAGAAAACAATGAACCCATTTTTAACTGCAATTGCTATCACTTCAACTCTCATCCTAGCTCAAGCTTGCTCCTCACCCTCAAGCACGAAATCTGGCGAAACATCAACTTCTTCTGCCTCACAAGTGGCAAATACAAGTTCTCATGAGGGTCATGTAATGGATAATTCCCAGACATCAGGAGCTAATAAAAATCTTCATGAGGGTCATAATATGGAGGATTCCAAAACCCATGACGCTGGAGAACAACATCATGATGGTGGTCATTCGGGACATTCAGATGCCGAACCTGCGAATGCTATCGCTAAGCTGACAGTTCCCTCCAATATCGCGCCCAAAACTCCCGTACCTTTGGTAATTGAAGTCCAAAACAAAGAGGGAAAGTCTATTGCTGATTTTGATAAATTCCAAGAACAATTAATGCACCTGATTGTCGTTAGCGATGACCTCCAATATTTCAATCATATTCACCCCACCTATAAAGGAAATGGACGCTTTGAAGTTCAAACGGATTTTCCCGGCTCAGGTGGTTACACGTTGTTCAGTGATTACAAACCAGCCGAAAAATCAGAACAAGTTTCTGTCTTAAAAATGCAAGTTCCGGGTCAAGCTTTAGCTCTGTCCAAAGTTGACATGGCTACCACCAAAACTTCGGGAAATACTAAGGCTAACCTCACGTTTTCTCAACGTCAAATAAAAGCTGGACAAGGAGTTAACTTAATTTTCAATTTGCAAGATGCTAGTAGCAACCAACCGCTGAAGGATTTACAGCCCTATTTAGGGGAAAGAGGACACTTAGTTATCCTCAAGCAGTCATCACCGTTGACAAAAGCCGACTATATTCATGCTCATGCCTTGAAAGATACTCCAGCAGGGGAGGTTCACTTTATGACCAGTTTCCCCCAACCAGGAAAATATAAGCTTTGGGGGCAGTTCAATCGTAATGGTCAAATTGTCACGGCTGATTTTTGGGTAAAGGTGGAATAGTTATACTCGCATTTTTTGTTTCTGAAGCCGAGAAACAGATTTTTGTTTCAAATGCTTGATTTATAAACATTTTGCTATCAGCTAACTACTGGTGGCTGATAGCAAAACTCCTTGGCGATAAATCATGAGTAAACTCTGGAATCATCGGAATTACAACCTTCTTCAAACACCAATCTTCAAATCCATTCAGAGTCTGCTTCTTGTCGGCGATCGTCCCCTTGGTTATTGCTCGTGTTGCTCCTTGTGGGCGGTGGAGGGATTGGACTGTGGCGCGTTTTTGCTCCGACTCAGGAAAAGTGGCAGGGTGGGGGTGAACTTGGACGTACACTTTTTTAGACTGCGATACTAAAAATCCGGTGGGTGTTGGTTTTAGCAACGGCGGTTATTCTCGATACTGGCAAGAAGAACGCTGGCTGTCTTCGGTTTAAACATTCAAGAGCGAGGAAAACTGCCACTTCCCGCGTTCCTTAACACCAAAAGCCAGGTTTCAGTACCATCACAATTGGGCTTCAACCCAGATTATTTGTAACGCCCCAGGTTTTACTGCTGTGCCTTATGCAGCAGCCCGTGTAGAAACTTCTTCAAGAATAGAAAATAATTCATCTAGCAGTTTAAAAGGATGCAGGGGTGCGATGGCGTTCCGCCCCGCAAGCTACGGCATCAGTTACGCTTGCTGTCAGAATGTCCTAACTGTGGGGCGAGGTTTAAGGTTCCGGCGTTGTGGGAGCATGGGTGTTGTGAGCGGTGTCGGTTGCCTTTTGGAGGGATGAGTGCATATCACAAAGCTATTTGAGCGAAGTATTTTTCTGGATTAACTTGAGCTAACTGGATGGAGATAACCTTGACAACTTCACAGGCAAATTTCTTACACTAAAAACATATCTAACGGTTAGACACGCCAAATAACGCGAACAATCATAAATCAGATCGCCCCGTCACTCCGCTTCAGCCATTTCACTTACCCAAATTCCGTGAGTTTACCAGGTACGAGATACTGCCTAATGAGTTAGCTTTGATGTAAGCTCTCCCAAAAGCCTTTCCGTCAGCTAGGTTCATAATTACTGATGGAGCTAATTTCTTGGGAATACTTTATAGAGAGACTTTCAGGCGACAAATAATGAATAAGAAAGACCTGAGTGAACCTGATATTTGCGATCGCTACATTACACCTGCCCTTTATGAGGCGGGTTGGAAAAAGAGTCAGATTCGCCGGGAATATGGCTTTACAGACGGTCAGATGATAGTTCGGGGTCAGATGGCGGCGCGAGGAGCTAGGAAACGGGCAGATTACCTGCTGTATTATCCAGCAAATCAGCCGATCGCAGTCATTGAAGCCAAAAACAACAAGCATAGTGTGAGAGCAGGAATACAGCAGGCACTGGCCTACGCAAAGGCTCTGCGAGTTCCCTTTGTCTTTTCCTCGAATGGGGATGCCTTCTTATTCCATGACAAGAGTGGAACCTACGCTCAGATAGAACAGCAACTCGGCCTGAATGCCTTTCCATCACCAGAGGAACTATGGCAGCACTATAAACAGGGGAAAGATTTACAATCCGTTAATCAGGATTTGCTAACGTCGTCCTATTTCTTTGAGATTGGCGGGAAGGAACCCCGCTACTATCAACAACTTGCAGTCAATCGCACAATTGAAGCGATCGCTCGTGGTCAGAGACGGTGTTTGTTGGTGATGGCAACCGGAGCAGGTAAAACTTACACAGTTTTTAATATTATCTGGCGACTGTGGAAGACGAAAGTTGTCAAACGGGTTTTGTTTCTGGCCGATCGCAATGCACTGGTAGACCAAACGATTATTAATGACTTTCGCCCCTTTGGTGAGGTCATGACCAAGCTAGACCGCAGCCTGGTTGATAATGAAACTGGGGAGATTACTACCGCCTATGAAATCTATCTGGGACTGTATCAAGCAATCATCGGCAATGAAGAACGAGATAATCTCTACGAGAAATTCGACCGAGATTTCTTCGACCTGGTGGTGATTGATGAGTGTCACCGGGGCAGCGCAGCAGATGACTCCAATTGGCGACAGGTACTCGATTATTTTTCAGAGGCGATTCAGGTAGGACTGACGGCAACGCCAAAGGAAACCAAATACGTCTCAAATATTGATTACTTTGGTAAACCGATTTTTGAATACTCCCTCAAGCAGGGAATCGAAGATGGTTTCCTGGCTCCCTTCCGCAGGATACAAGTTGGCTTAGATAAAGACCTGGAAGGTTGGACACCAGAAGCAGGAGAATATGATGATAACGGTCAACTAATTGAGGAGCGGGACTATAACCTGCTGGACTATGACCGAAGCATTACCTTTGACAAACGGACTCAACGGGTAGCGGAATATGTCAGTCAGTTCCTTCACGATGGCGACCCAATGCGGAAGACTATTGTGTTTTGTGAGGACATTGACCACGCCCAACGAATGCGAGAAGCCTTGGCTAACGTAACGCTGAATCGAGGGCTTGTTCTCAAAGACCATCGTTACGTCATGCGAATTACGGGGGATGAGAAGGAAGGTAAAGCTCAAATCGATAACTTTATCAATCCCAAAGAAACGTATCCAGTGATTGCCACGACATCTAAGCTAATGACGACGGGGATAGATGCCCAAACCTGCCATGTGATTGTGTTGGATCGGCGTATCGAATCCCTAACGGAGTTTAAGCAGATTATTGGTCGGGGTACACGCTTACGCCCCGACTATGGCAAGAACTTCTTCACGATTATTGATTTCCGCAACGCCAGCCACCGCTTTGATGATCCGGATTGGGACGGCCCACCGATTCAGGATGAAGACTTTGGTAAAGAGAGTCCACCAACCGGAACGGTCGCTAGTACAGAAGCAAAAGGGAATGATGATGGCAGGGACGTGGGCGATAATGACGATCGCATCGGCACTGACTTGTCAGTTCGCATCAAGTATCGAGTCGGTCGGCAGGAGTTCGAGGTAGCAAAGGAGCGGGTGAGCTATTACAACAAGGATGGACAACTGACTACAGAGTCGCTCAAGGATTATACTCGTCGCACTGTCAGCGAGGCATACCAGTCTCTCGACCATTTTCTCAATAAGTGGAACGAAGCCGATCGCAAACAAGCGATTGTTGAAGAGTTGAAAGAGCATGGGGTAATTCTAGAAGCTTTGGAAGATATGGTCGGTAAGGACTATGACCTCTTCGACTTAGTTTGCCATGTTGCTTTTGACCGTCCACCCCTAACTCGTAAAGAACGGGCCGATAAAGTACGGAAGCGGGATGTATTTGCCAAATATGGTGCAACTGCCTGTATTGTATTGAATGCTCTATTGGATAAGTATGCAGATCGGGGCATCATCGCGATCGAAGATACGACTGTTTTACAGCTTGACCCGTTTGCCAAACTGGGAACTCCGATGGAGCTCGTCCGCAGCTTTGGTAACAAACAGCAGTACAAAGCCGCGATTCGAGAGCTAGAGTCTCTGTTGTACCAAAACCGAGGGGCTTGAGCCTGTTACCCAACTAGAGTACAACTGTTTTTTAGTATCTTTTGAGAAGGACGTTTTTATGTCGTTGAGTGCCACCATTAAATCGATTCAAGACATCATGAGGAAAGATGTCGGGGTGGATGGCGATGCCCAGCGCATTGGTCAGCTTGGCTGGATGGTGTTCTACAAAATTTTCAGCGACCAGGATGCCGAGCTGGAGTTGAATGATGATAACTACGATTCACCGCTGCCTTTGGATCTGCGCTGGGATGAATGGGCAGATAGCAAGAAATTGGGCAAGAATGCACCCACGGGAGAGGACTTGTTGCAATTAGTTGATGGACAATTGTTTCCCACACTCAAGGAACTGGCGGTTGATGACCTCGAAGGAATTGCTCTAGAACGAGCCAAGCTGCTCAGGAGTGTGTTTCAGGATGCCTACAATTACATGAAGTCGGGTACATTGCTGCGGCAGATGGTAGACAAGATTAACGAAGGCATTGACTTTAACCAGTCCCAAACCCGCCATGTCTTTGGTGACATTTACGAACAAATTCTCAAAAACCTTCAGAGTGCCGGGAATGCCGGAGAGTTTTATACGCCTCGTGCGGTGACTCAGTTTGCCGTGGATATGGTGAATCCACAACTGGGCGAGAAGGTATTTGATCCTGCCTGCGGTACGGGTGGCTTTTTGACCTGTGCTTATGAACATCTGAAAAAACAAGCGAATTCGCCTGAACAGTTACAACGGGTGAAACGAAGCATTCTGGGGGTGGAGAAAAAACAATTGCCTCACCTGCTTTGTGTGACCAACATGATGGTGCATGGCATTGAGGTGCCGACGACTGTGCTGCACGACAATACACTCCGCAAACCGCTCCGGGACTATGGGCGCGAAGACCAGGTGGATATTGTGGTGACGAACCCGCCCTTTGGTGGCATGGAGGAGGATGGAATTGAGCGGGGTTTTCCTAGTGAGTTTCAGACGCGGGAAACGGCAGACCTGTTTTTAGTGCTGGTAATGGAACTGCTGAAGGATGGGGGTAGAGCGGCGATCGTTCTCCCGGATGGTACGTTGTTTGGGGAGGGTATCAAGTCTCGCATTAAACAGAAGCTGCTGCGCGACTGTAATCTGCACACGATTGTGCGGCTTCCGAATGGGGTGTTTAGTCCTTACACTGGCATTCGCACCAATGTCTTGTTTTTCACCAAAGGTGAACCTACTACAGAAGTTTGGTATTACGAGCATCCTTACCCAGCGGGGGCGAAGTCTTACAACAAGACCAAGCCAATGCGGATTGAGGAGTTTGATGTCGAGAAAGCCTGGTGGGAGAACCGCGAGGAAACTGAATATGCCTGGAAGGTTTCTGTTGAAACGATCGCTTCCAATGGCTACAACCTGGATATCAAGAGCCCTAACGCCCCAGAAAATATCCATGAAGACCCAATAGCGCTGCTGAAACAATATCAGGAAGCTGTTATTAAGGCAGAAAATGACCGCCAAGCCTTGAAAAACAGCTTGGTAGCAGCCCTAGAACGAGGTGAGTATTGATGGATTTCAACACGTTTTTAGAAAAGTTTGATGTGATCGCAGAAGCTCCCGGTGGTATTCCCAAACTGCGATCGCTTATTTTAGAGCTGGCAGTGCGGGGAAAGTTAGTACCGCAAAATTCAGAAGATGAGCCTGCCATTTTCCTGGTAAAGCAGACCATCGAATCAAAGCAAGAATTATTAAAGGCAAAGAAAATCCGTAAAACAGAAACTTTGTTTCCTTCACAAGGCTTAATTAAAACAAAAGTTCCATTGGATGGATGGGTTATTGCTCCATTGGGAATGCTCTGTTTGTTGTTGGTGGATGGCTCTCATAATCCACCACCTAAGCAGGAAAAAGGCATTCCCATGTTAAGTGGTCAAAATGTTCGAGATGGATACATAACATTAGACGCTTCTCGATATATAACTGAAAAAGAGTATGAACACGAAATGTCTCGAACTCCTATTCAAGCAGGAGATGTTTTCTTATCGATTGTTGGTTCTATTGGACGTTCAGCCGTTGTTCCTGAAGAATTTCCAAGATGCGCTCTACAAAGAAGTATTGCTTTAATTAGAACAGACTTGTATGCACACTATCTATCTTTATTTTTACGCTCACCAATAGCACTTCAATATTATGAGCAACATGGCAAAGGCACGGCACAAAAGGGGATTTACCTTAATAAACTATCGGAGTTGGAAGTTGTAATTCCACCACTAGCTGAACAGAAGCGGATTGTTGAAAAGGTGGATGAGTTGATGGCGTTGTGCGATCGCTACGAAGCGGCCAAGCAAACGCGAGACAGCCTGCGGCAAAAACTGAGGGGAAGTGCGATCGCCTCCCTCATGAACTCCGAAAGAGATAAGGAGTTGGATACTGCTTGGGCCTTTGTCCGCGACAACTGGCAGAACCTCAGCCAACAGCCCGGAGATGTGGATAGCTTAAGAAAATCAGTTTTGCAATTAGCTTTGCGAGGAAAATTAGTACCACAGGATTATACGGATGAATCGGCATCAGTCCTATTAGGAAAAATCAGCAGTAGTAAAAAAGAACTCATTCAACAAGGCAAAATTAAAAAGTCTGCACTTTTTAGCAAACCATTAGTAGAGCAGCAGTTCTTTGAGTTACCTAAGACTTGGAAGTGGGCAAGACTAGATGACATTACTCTGTCAATAACCGATGGTGAACACGCAACCCCACCAAGAGTCAGCAATCCTGAAGTTCCTCTGGGTACTGCAAAAAATATTCGAGATGGTTTTCTAGATTTCAATAACACCGATTATGTAAATACTGAAACAGCGGAAAAATGCTGGAGGAGATGCAAACCTACCCACAATGATATTTTGATGGTTTGTGTAGGTGCAACGACTGGACGATTATGCCTCATAAAAGAGCCTCCAGATTTTGTGATTGTTCGTAGTGTTGCACTAATAAGAACATTTGCAAACTTTATTTATCCTGAATACGTAGCACTTGCAATCAATAGTCCTCTTCTCCAACAGCAGGTATGGAGCAACGTAAAACAATCCGCTCAACCATGTTTGTATATCAACAAAATCCAAATCTTGACTTTGCCCATTCCACCTTTAGCCGAACAAAAACGCATTGTCGCCAAAGTCGATGAGCTAATGCAACTCTGCGACAAGCTTGAAGCCAGCCTACGCCAGAGCCAGCAATGGGCAGAGAGCCTTGCCGCATCCGCCATCAGCCACCTGACAATTTAGATATTGGTAGGTTAGGCTTCAGCCAGTAAATATGGGCTATTCTGACTGAACCGTGCAGCCGATCTACACAGCATTACAGCTTTTGCCGCGTCGATCAGACTTTTCGTACTAGAACACAAAAAGCCCGATCGCCTTGCCGCCAGCCACAGTCCGGCACTTGCCGATCGCACTTAAGGCAACCGCTCCGACCGTACCGACCGTGCAGCCGATCGGGTTTATGAAACAAATTGCCATTCAAGATTCCTGCCGGAATCTAACACCCATCAATGTTACAGAAGACGAACTCCGCCAGAATTTTTGCTTTGTGGGCTGATAAAAAAGTAAAAAAAAAACTGGATTTACAGGGAAGAAATAGAAAGCAATGGCTAGATGCTACTTAGGGATGATTTTAAGCTCAATTGATTATGCAATTTGATGGGATAAGTTTATGATTCCGATTCTTCTAAGTTTTCTTTTTCATTTTTTGAGGTTGTTTCAGTGACTTTAGGGATAATACTTCCTGTAGTTAATTGATGCGAAAAACTTTGAAGAATAAAGTTTGCTGCTGTTTTTGAAGCATTGACAGCTAGTTGTGCATGAGATTTTGCTGGTGCATATTCTCTAGCGTGTCTATCAGCCATAATATTACTTATTCCACTTAATCCATCAACAACATTAGTTAAACCTTGAATCATCTGGCGTAAAGAGCCAGCAATATCTTTTCTTGACGTATCAAGTTTGAGAAGTTCTTTCACACGGGCTAATAATGAAGGTAAATCGCCATTCTGCGTAGGAGGAGCTTGATTTAATTCGTTTTCTATATGCCGCAAGGCTGCTTCTAATAATGTACGAGCATTTGTAATAGCACCATCAAAATCACCGTTCATAATTTTTTCTTCACATTTCTGGCTTAGTTCTTCAATGTAAGCATTATTAAACAGCATTTCAAATTGAACAGCTATATCTCGGTTATCCTTGACTTCATATAATTTGTTTATTTTTACGATTTTATAATTATCAAATTCTAAAAAACTATTTAAATGTTCTACTACTTCTTCAAGGTTATAATTTTTTTCTGTTTTATCAAAATACTTAGGATGTAAAACTTTACGGAAAACTTTACGTAAATCAGAAGTTCCATTAATTTTTTTAATTGTGTACTCCGTATAGTCTTTTCTATCTGTAGGTAAATATGTTTTCTCTGGATCAATTCTTTTAAACTCCTCAAAAAATTTTCTAAGTTCTGAATAAGTTCTACGAGGTGAACAGCCTCCATCCCCAGTAATAACTAGCGTTAATTCAGTAATTGTTATTTGTGAAATGTTCATTTTATTACTTATCTAAGTTAACTTCAAGTTTTTTGTTGTTGAGCCGATAGTACGCCGATCGCCTAAAACATCTCATCAAGCAATTCAGTAACGTCTCGCTGGTCACGCCCCCGGTTATCGTCATACACCATCAGAGTGTTCAGATTCTTGTGCCTGCTGAGTTTCTGAACTTTTCGCACATCCCCGTCTGTTGCGTCCAGTGCCGCCGTGATTGCCGAGTGACGGATGCGGTGAGGTGACATTTGCTTTTGGCGTTGCTTAGTCAGGGTATGAAAAAAATAACTTGAAAATCCCGAAGTTTTGTGGATACTGCTTTCTATGACTTGCATATTTAGCCCTTTATACCCTAAATCAGTAACGCCTTTATATTTATTGAATACTAAAAATTTCAGCGTTTTCTGGTTTTGAGCGTCAAACCATTATAATAACGGGTCTATACTACACATCTACTATTTACCCTCCTCACTAGCTAGAAAAACCCATTGGATGGAAACCAGAGCGAGACGATGAATTCAGTCCCTTAAGAATTTCTCGAACTTTTACAAAATCTTCTTTGTCCGAAATCTCTACATGAGCCTCAATTCTGAAAATATCATCAAGTCTTTCTTTGTCATTTTCTATAACTTTTAATATCTTCACAACCTTACTTGCAAACGAAAAGCATTCGTCACCGTAGTGGAGAATCAGCTCAATGTCATCCCCTACTTGTAAGCCCAGATTAAAATTGTACTTAGCAACTTGCATCGACCAATTGACTTTTTCTTTGTCTACGTCTTTTTCTACATCTTCTTCTTTAAGAAGGGAAGGAATCATTACAAAATACTGAAACATACAGCTCGCTCCTAAATTTATTAAAATAGTTTAGCTATGAACTTATTTTCTTTCATAGTATTTAAGATTTATTTAATTATTCACGTCAGAAAAAATTATAGAAAATAAGAGTTTTATTTTTAATTAACTCTACGGGTAGCACTTCCAAGTCTTAGATAGGGAAAGTTGCGTTTTCCCGCCTAGATTTTTAGTGGCACACCCACTCTGTAACGGCAGAAATTGTAGAAATAGGTGCTGAGTGCTGGCACGGGTTTTGACAGTCTTAGGGGTCGCAGGCTTAACAAACCCTCAACCTGCTGAAAATTCTCACGGGTTGGCTCGAACGCAGCGATCGCCCCCATCAGGAAAATTCTCCCTCAAACTTCCTTCGATCGAAATACTGACACCAAAATTCTACGACTTCTAACAACATAGGCATGGATAATGAAAATAGTTCAAGATATCCTAAGAAGCTTACCCGGTACAGATAAACATAAAAATGTGATATGAACGTTTCGGAAGACTTGGATGGGGCATGGAAAGATGTTTGGAATGTCTTGGAACCAGAGAAATCTTGGTTGACCGATGCAGCTAAATGCGATTACATCCAGAAAAAACTTTCCTATTTTAATTCCCAACACGGCAACAGCCCAGAACATATCGACCAATTTATTAAAGCTTTATCCAGAGGAACCGCTCTAGTTCAAGCAGCGATCGAATGGCAAAATCCTGTGAGCAAGCAAAAGCAGAGTTGAGCGCAGATCTGTGGGAAATAGTCGGCGCTCGTGATGGCAACGATAAATCACGAGCCGTAGGAGTGGAGAGCGGCCCAGAAGCAAGTCGCCGATCGGGAAAAGGAGCTTTTGCAATTGCACGACCGGAACGGCGACTTGGGACTGGAGGTGTACAATCTTACCGAACAGCTTGCGATCGTTGCAGGCGTGAGCCAAGAACTAGCGCGGCTCAAGCAAGAGTTGAGAGATAAAATGGCTGATGTTCACGCCTGAAGGGCGGGCGATCGAACTCTCCGGCAGTACGCTGGCAGCGAGAACGCCCGCGAGGGATGCTAAAGCCGATTTAACAGAAGCTAATAGCAAATTGCTCCAGCAGTTGGAAAAAAACCGGGAACTGGTAAGGGAAATCGCCGAACTGCGATCGCAGCCTGCCCGTGTGGATGTGTCAGAATCGGCAACTTTGCTCGCGCCAGTTGAAAGACCGACGTAAGAAATGTAAGACGGACTGGGCAGATGTGGAGACAATTTTAAAAATTTTGAGCGGTGATGGCGATCGATAGAATGTATAGGTCGTTATGCAGCGGTGACACGCCCCAAAAAAGCCGTCTGCACTTAGGTTGGGGGCTTTTGTGTTAGGGCTAGGGGTTAATCAAGTCGATAATCTTTGCCTTAGTGCCATATCTCTTCTCTAAAATCTTCAATGTGTCATCAGTGCGATCGAAGCCCCTTATACTGAGTTTCGGCATCTCGGTTTGCCGTAGGGTGTTACTCCAAAGTAGCCTGGAATGGTTACAAGAAATGCAACCTTCTGTTTTGACCCGGAGGATGAAGTTGAAACCGATTAGGTTGTGTGGGGCGTGTTATCCCCAGTCGCCTTGTCATAAGATTGAGTGGCAGTTTAAGACGGCAACGGGGTGCGATGGCGTTCCGCCCCGCAAGCTACGGCATCAATTAATGTTGCTGTCGGAATGTCCCCACTGTGTGGCGAGGTTTAAGATTCCAGCATTGTGGGTTGATGGGTGGTGTCCGAGGTGTTTTATGACATTTGCTGAGAGGGCAAAGTATCAGAAGCCTAGAGAAATATTAAAAGAATAAATATTTAGTAATGCTGAGGATAAATCTGCCAATTTAGATGAAGCTGTTTTGCAATTACTTTACAAGCTAAACTTAGTTAATCTAGTATAGATACTGATGAAGTAATTGCGAGTTTTGGATCTATACTGAAGATGTATTAGTAGGAACTGAAGCAATTATTTTTAATAGTAAATGGTGACAGCAAAATTCCGCAGGATATGATTTTTCTTTTTCGGCGGGAACTATCCTTTGGTGATCTGAGGTTTTGTGGTCACGGTTTAGAAAATTTGGATGATCGCTTAATGTACATGGTACTTTGGTTGCAATATTCGTAAAAGCTTTGTTTGAATCACCGGAAAAAAGATAGCCCAGCATTCCTCCTTGATAAGAAAAGGGTGCATATAGGCAGGGGATAAAATTTTCATTTATTTCTTTTATATATTCTCCTACATCCCCATCTGTTTTTAATACTTTAGCTTCTAAAGGCCATATAATCCTTCTATTAGCACTAAGAATAAATGCAATGTCATACTCTTTTGGTTGTGCTGGCGCAGGTTGACGAGTCTCCCTTTCATAAGAACCATGTTGAACATAATATGGCTCATCCCCTGTCATAACTTTGCGAATTTCTGGCTCAAGCAATTGAGTGATGTCTCGTTCAATGTCATCTTTAGCTTGACTACAATCAATTTCTGATAATACCTCCTTTACTAATAAATCATATCCTTCCCACACGAAAGTAAGTATATTAGTTGATGCCGTTTCACACCAGTGCTTGGAAATGGCCATGAATTCATCTGTATCTGGCCATCTTAATTCTGAAATTGTCTGCCGTCTTTTAACCATAATTTAACTCCTATACCACTAATAATTTTGCGTTTCAATTAGTTAATTAATATGACTATATATCTAAGTCATAATATCTGCTGCTACTTGATCAGCATCTCTTAAAGCCATAGAGCGAGTCCAATAACGAATTTTGTCAGGTTTGATCAAATAAATAGTAGGAATTTTCACCCCACTCAATTCGACAGAATCATAAATCCTGGCAACTCGCTGATAAAAGATGCTACCGTCTTCTATATTTCCTCTCTTCAGATACAACTGATTTAATTTCTGCAATAGTTCCAGTAAATCAGGGGAATCAATAGGTTCGATATGTACTCCTTCACAGTCAGGTCTATTAAGATAAATGGCAACTAAACGAATAGGAAGAAGAGTGTTAGTTATTTCCTGAAATATGGTGGCGCAAACTTGTTTATCTTGTCCAAATCCTGCTTTAATAACTCGCAAAAAATACTCGCAGTATGCTGTAAGTTCAGGTTCACTATTATTTTGAGATTGACTATTATTTCTACGAAGGGTTCTTTGTCTTCCTGGAGAAGCACTATCTCCTTGAAAGTCTTGCAGAGTATAATTGAATAGATCATTAATTAGCACCCATTCACTATCTTTAAATTCAAAAGCTTGTCGTATGCGCTCATCTATATCCTCAACTGTTTTTATATTATGCAATTCTCCTACCGATAATTCAGGTATTGGCACACGCAGTAAATCATCTACATTAACTTCTGGGATATAAGAGGCAAAACGACCACTAGAAAGTAGTAGATAGTAGACAGCTAACTTACTGTTGTATGCTAGACAAGCAGCATTCAATTGTGAAATATGCTTTTCAGGAATATGTATGCTTACATAACTTTTAGAGCAGATAATTCCTTCATTTGTATTATCAGTATCAATTATTACTGAACGGAATCTGGCGCTCTTTTTCTGCCAACTGAGCTTTAAAATCATTTGTGGCAGTTGAAATGCAGATAGGCTACTCAAACCTGTACCGGAGTCAATATATGGATCATCATTAATAGGAAGTTGTTCCGCATTTAGGTAGAGAAAACTTTTGTCCAGGAAATCAATTTCTCTCAGAATTCGTTTATTTCTTAAATTATCTTGCAATTTTTTTCTATTACCTTTTGTTACCCCTTGACGGGTTTCAGCAATGCCACGAGCTTTAAGCTTTTCAATACTTAATTCTTGATTCAATCTTCTTACCAAGGAGAGATCACGTCTCCCTCCCCACATTAAAGCTGTCCAAACTAATGGGTTTGCGATTGCCTCTTGTGGGTCAATTGTATTAATATCATGTGGCTCAATTACTATATGATAGTCATCTTCATTAGTCATTACTGGCTTAGGACAAATGTATGTCAAAGGCTCACCGTCAGGAGGTGTGACTGACATTGTGATAATACAAGCTGGAGAAATAGCATCTTTGAAAATTCCAAAACGTAATGCAGACAAGTTAACTATCTCTTCAATTTTGAACTCTGAAAAGAGAGTGTTACGGAATTCCCTAGCAGGGCCACTTTGATTAAAAAGCAGTGGCATAGCAGGCTGTATCATTGATATTTGTCCACTTTCCTTTGTCAAAGCAGCAGCTTTTGGTAAAAAGAAAAGCCCAATATTACCATAAGTGCTAGTAGTCCATTGAGTGTGATTTTTTTTCCAAGAATCTATGTATAAAGATTTCTTTTCAGAATTTTTACCCCACGGTGCATTACCAATAACTAAATCATATTTACCAGCATCTTGGACAGAACGAAAACCTTCTTTATTTTCTTCAAAAAAATCAGCAGTAACTAATTGGCATTCACGCAATCTTGGAAAGCGAAACTCATTTTCCCAATAGTATTGAGGTTCAACTTTATCAAGCATGGTTAAATAAAGACTAAAAGATGCTACTCTTACCGCTTGAGCATCTACATCAACTCCGAATAAACTATTTTCTAGTAAAGACTTTAAATCACTTGGCTGAATTGTCCTATTAAGATGAGCTTGTTCCCATCTATAAATTAAGCGCTGGAATGCTTTAACCAGAAAAATTCCTGAACCACAAGCAGGATCAAGAATCTTAATATCCCATTCTTGACTATCCCAAGGTAAAACACCATCTAGTACAAAATCAACTATATGTTCTGGTGTGTAATGAACTCCTTTACCAGATTCTTTACTCACAAATTCTTCATATATACTGCTAATAAAATCTAAAGGTATAACGTCAAAGTGATAGTAGGGCCATAGACTCATTTGTCCACTTTCAATGTCTACACGACCACTGACAAAATAAGCAAGTATATTTAAGTGAGTTTTTTTAACTTTGTTTTCTTCTGTTTTCCATTCAGCTTCACGTTCTTCTGCTGTAGATGCTTTACCTGGGAATAAATCACCATTAAACTTACCATTGAGCCAACGGAAAAATTTATAACTATCCCTATGATTTGTTAGTATGTGAGGCAAGCTAGAATATTTAACTGATAATTCTTCAATTCTATATAAATAATCCAGTAAGTTTGTATTTAGAGTGGGATCTCCTTCAGAATCTTGGCGATCAAAAAGGAATTGAATA
Source organism: Microcoleus sp. B4-C1 (assembly GCF_036705285.1). NCBI lineage: Bacteria > Bacillati > Cyanobacteriota > Cyanophyceae > Oscillatoriales > Microcoleaceae > Microcoleus > Microcoleus sp. B4-C1. Next base: position 52,605 of record NZ_JAUBUC010000001.1, read on the forward strand.
AATATAATTCTTGCTAGTAAATCATGAATAGTGTTATCGTCAAGTTGTTCTTCTTGAAGTCTCTCCCGAACACTTTTCAGGTTTTTCAATAGCATTTGGTCAGCAGCCTGGCTTCGTTTAAATCGTTCGCTATGTTCTTGGAAAAATTGACCTGATAATAAATCAGCCCAGTGTAAACGCAAAGTTTGAGCAGCTTGAGCAGAAAGAGAAGGCTGATTCAATAATTCAAGTTCCTGTCTGGAAACATGAATTACTGGCTTGATAGCATCTTCTGCTTTTGGTGGTTCTTCGTAGCACGTCCAAATTCTTAATCGGTTAGGTTCTATTGTGATTAATGATGGTGTACGAGAAAAACTCCAAGCAAGTCTATAAGTTTTTCTCAGTGTGTCCTCTGATACTTCTCTAGGAAAATCGCACACCAAAGCAATGGGGGCTTCTGTTGAGTCACCTTGAGGATTTGCGGCCAGCACTCCTATTTGTACACCATCACCATCTGGAAGTCTGCTTATAGTCCTTCCTAATTTTTCCTTAGCCTTTCGTGCATAAATACTAGGTCCAGCACCAGATGGCTCCAAAATTTGTTGTGGAGTCGGCCAGTGAAGGTTTTTATGTGCTAGTTCAAGTAGTCCAGACTGTGACATTCCGTTTTTTACGCTGCATTAAAGTATGTATAATTTCGCATTTCAACCATCACCTTGTTATGATATTGATTGATTTTCTTCAAGAGTAGAAGGATATTATTCACTGTTGCAATAATATTTAAATAGAGTTCATAGAAGTTTATTTAGAGTCAACACACTTTCATTAAAAGCAAGTGATGATCACAATATACAATATCGTGCGACTTTAGTATTAATCACCCACTCTACTAATTAACCTCTGATAAATAACATCCAACCACACAGGAATCACAGCTTTACCTTCATCTAAGGATGCGATCGCACTCTCCCAATCAAACTCTACCAGTTTAAGCGATCGCACTTTACACCTTCACTCTCTCACGCAACCGCCCATAAATCACATCTAACCACACCGGTACTACAAACTTACCCTCAGCCCAAGCAGCTACTAATTTTCCACATCGAACTCTACCAGCTTATAATCTCCTGCCTGCGACTCCTTGACAAAAATTAACCGGTTTGGCTCCCGATCGCTCAAAAGCCCCGGATACTTCTCCTGGAGAGTTTTTAGAACTTCTCTAGCCACCTCAAACGTAAAACCACTGACAGCCAATACTCTATCGTCGCCAATGCCGCAAAATCTAGGACTTGCTCGCAGGCAAAAACAAGCTCTAATCAACGAATTACTGATCCAAGCCAGTAAAAACATTCAAAACATAGAGGCAAGCATTTCGGTAACGTCTTGTTGGTGGCGGCCCCGGTTGTTTCGTCTCAAAGCATTACCCCACAGCAGCCGAAGCAAAGCATAATCGTGCTTACCAGACAAATTTGTGCGATCGCGCTGTATGACGGTCAGCGAAGGAACGGGCTAATTTTGTCCAGTCCCGTCTTGAACCAAGTAGCGGATTAGAGCATGAATTGCCCGCTGTGCCGTTAGCGAGAGAGCAACTCTCACAATACCTATCAGCCTCGGACTGAAGAAATTCCCGATTGGTGACGAGCAATTTTAGATTTTAGATTTTAGATTTTAGATTTTGGTGGATGCAAGGATTAAAGTCACGCATCAACAGCATCGAGTGCTGATCGCTTTACTCACGCCCGCCAGAAGTTCTCACCCCTGGATTTGTTACAATTCTCGATCGTGTGGAGCAGGTGCATCTACGAAAACCTGCTTTTAGGAGAACTTTTGACTATGTGGCTTAAATTTGGTGTTGCTCCCAGCGGAGAACTGGCGAGCATTGATGAGGTTGTGCGCGGAAAAACTAACCTCGCTTGCCTCTACTGCGGAGGCTCCCTCACAGCGAAAAAGGGTTCCGTGAAAGAACATCACTTCGCGCACACCGGGGAAACTTGCAAGCCCGTTTCGCAGCGGATTAAAACCAAAGCGTTTCCATCGCTTCCCCTCTACGATAACTTCAACGTGCGACTTAAAGGTGAGGAATTAGAGCAATTGAAAGTGCTGTGGAAAGAGTACGGCGCACAAAATTACGCCATTCCCAAAGACTTGGTAAACTTTCGGTGGGAACTCAAAGGATTGGTGGAGTCGTCGGGCGATCGCACTTATCACTTTACCGACTTGGGTAAAATCCCCGTTGGCGCGCTTCCCCTGGCGCTGTTCAACAAAGTCCAGGAACCTTTGCTGCTGTCGGAGCTGGCTTCGTTGGAAGGCTCTGTAGAGATTGCTGAAGCTGCGGGTTTATCTTGTTTGGATGAACGGCGGGCTGATTTGCTGATTTATCGAGCACAGCTTCGTCGGATTCTGGTGAACTCGCTCTACTTCCTTGAGGTAAAAGCTGACGAAAGCTGCTTCTATAAAATTGGGGTAACAACTCGATCGATCGAGGAACGCATCGCGGAAGTGCAGCGGGATGTGAAAGCGCATTACTCGGATGTGACCGTCAATTTGCTGGGACTGTGGGAACACCGGGGGAATGTGGAGCTGTACTTCAAGCACCGGTACAAAGCTTTTAATTATCGCATTGGCAAGCTGACAGAGTATTTTGCGTTTCCGAACGTCAAGGCGGTGCTGAATGATTTGTACGGGATGGAAGCAAAAGTGTTGAGTGATGTTGAGTCGGATGCGATCGGTCTGAACTGGAGCCACACGCCTCGAATTGGCCTGAAGTCCTGACTCAACTTCAACTTTCTGGAAAAAAGAAACTTTTTAATCGGGCGTTGCTGATTTACGGTATGAAAGGCTAAATATGCAAATCATAGAAACCAGTATCACAAAGCTTCTCGATTTTAAAGTTATTTTTTCATACCCTGATTAAGCAAGGCCATCTCTCGATATGCCCAATCGAGCGAGCCATAAAGATCAACATTTAGATCGAGCGCATTTTGAGCCGCCGCAAGGTAACTCGTTAGGCGACAATAATGCGCGATCGCGTCTAGCTCTGCCTGATGAGCCGCCCGGACTTGTGCGATCGAAAGTTCAGAATTGGCAGGAGTCGGCAGAATTGAGAAACGCATAGTTACTCACTTCAATAAAAATTTAGTTCCTTGTTTTGGGTCAAGGAGCTGACTCAAGGCTTGACCCAATCAGTTGAGCGACTCGAAAGGCAGAAGCGATCGCTCCTTCATGCAAGCCATCGCCAAGGTAGGCTCCCGCATGGTAGGTATTGTTCTCGCCATTGGTGGCAACTACTTCATCCCGATAGCGGAACGACTCCGTGGTGTAGAGTGGGGTGTGATGTTCCTGAGTGTGAATGATGCGATCGGGTGCAATCAACTCCTCTAGTTGGAACGATAAAAAATTATGCTGTGGCGACGAGATACCGCAAAGCTGATTTAGGCAGGCGTTATAGCCCCAGCGACTGTCTGGCTTTTGGAAGAAATCAAATTCTGAGGGTTGTGTAACGCCATGTCGGGCGTACATGGAAATATCTCTATGAACTAAGGTCGTTGCATAGTGGGCTTTCCAGCCGGAAAACTGTTTAGTTTCAGCGTCGGTCGGGTCAGCTAACAGCGCCATCACCTGGTCAGGGGGCGTAGCAAACACGACTTTATCAAACTCCTGAATTTCACCCGTCGAGCGCACAATTTTCACAGCATCCGAGCTTCTGGAAATACGGTCAATCTCTACATTCAGCAAAATCTCACCCTTAAAGCGTTCCAGGATTTTTTCAATGTAAGCATACACGCCGCCCTTAACCCTGACCCAGTTGACTGCGAGATAGTCGCGTAACATCGGAATCGCCAACTCTGCTGGAAAATCATCAATCAGTTCAAATGGGATTGAATAGCTATACATAACCAACAACTTTAGCCAGGTATCGCGGCTACCGGAGCCTGGCAAATATTCCGACAGCGGACGATTGGACAAATTTTGCAAGTTAGCAAATTTCGTTCTCAGCCATAATCCCGCAGAACGGGCATAGATGGTATCGAGGCGTAACTGTTCGATCAGCCCGTGGACACCTACAAAGTTCTTCTCGATCGTGACTGCCGATAGAAAGTGGCTGCCATCTTTAAGAAACATGGCTGAACCAATATCGACGGGTTCTAGTTCTACCCCTAGTTCTTGCATCAGCGCGATGAAGTTGTAAAAGACAGTCGGGAATTCGAGCACTCCACTTTCCAAAATTTCATCGCAATCGGACTGGTTCGGCTGCACGTTCTTGTTCAATGTCCGAATGTGCCCTCCTAACATGGGCTGCCGCTCAAACACGGTGACATGATGCCCTTCTTTATCAAGCAGGTAGGCTGTAGCCATGCCGCTAGCTCCGCCACCAATAACAGCAATTCTCATAATTGACCTCTAAGTTTATGAAATGGATAATGCGCGTAGGCGTAGTTCGTCGTAGACATCATCTGTTTAGTCGTCTAAAAGCACGTCGCCCGATAATCGTTGATAGAGCAATGCTCCCGTCCAAACTGTGCCAGCAAAGCCTGGATAGCCAGATGAGGCATTACAGAAATAGAACTGCTTGAGTGAGGTTTCATGATTCAGTCGCCCTAGACCCACATTGCGCGGTGTCAGAATGGAGCCGTAAGAATTCCCACTGGGACACCAGCAAAAGCGTTCATTGGTGGTCGGGCTGCCCGTAATATGGAAGACCATGTGCTTTCTAAAGTTCGGCACATAGTGTTTTTCCACAACATCCAGGATGGAATCCAAGATTTCTTGCTTCTTCTGGTTGTAAGCTTTGCGATCGCTCTCCCGCAATTGCTTGAAATAGCCGTAATTGGCAACCGTGAGAAATTCCACAATTTGGCAATCTTCTGGGCAATCTCGACTCGCTTCCGTCAGTAAAGTAGGCGTTGTAATCGCAAAACTAGGATTAGAAAAGTCATGGCGATCGTACATCTGTGCGAAGGATTCATTCAGGTCTTGATGCCCGCTATGGGCGAGGTTCCACTTGCCAAATCCATAGTCTCGCAGGTCTATATCCTTGACGACGCAATACGCCATGTAGTTAGATGCCGAATATTCATAGTTAAGTTTTCGACGCACAGTTTTGGAGAACTTTTCCTCACCGATCATCTTGGCGGCTCTTTGAGGGTCAATATTGCAAATCACCGTATCACCCGTAAATTCGGAGGTTTGATTATTGGTGAGATCCATTGCTTGAACTCCCGTAACCGTTCTGTCTGTGACTCTAAAATTCGTGATTTCATGGTTTAGCAACACCTCTCCCCCATGTGATTCGATCACCTTGACTAAGGAATTAATCACATCCTCAAAATGCTGGGTTGGGTAAAATGCACCTGCTTGATAGCCTCGGAACAATGCCACCCAAGCATAAAACGACAGTTGATTTGGAGGTAATAAAAAATCAAGCCATTGCAGAGCCAATAGGGTTTGAGCGGCTTGGGGTAGCTGAAACTTGTCAAATACATCTTGAAGTGTGCTGTTGAGATGCTGGAAAGCACATAATGCTTCACTTGGGTGTTTGAGTAATTTAATCGGCTTGATTGGAGGAGCAATTATTTTCAAGCCTACGCCAGTCTTTTCTACTTCGTTAACGAATTGGCGAATGCGATCGCCATGTGCCGGAAATAGAGCCGATAATCGCTGGATCAGTTCTTCTGGTTCTGAGGGAATATCCAACGCATACCCTGGCATTCGCATATGGTCAAAGCCGTCCGGGTCATAACGTTCAAAAGTTACTTCCTTATCCAAGCCCAGTTTTTTGAGCACTTGATTGACAGTTTGCCCTTCACCACAGTTCCAGACGTAGTGAAATTGAGCATTGAATGTATACTTTTTAGCCATTGTAAACGTATGCCCAAATCCCCCTGGATGCTCGTGAGCTTCGAGGATTTGCACAGTCTTGCCGGAGTTTGCCATCAAAGCACCAAAGGTCAATGCTGATAAACCACTGCCGATAATCAGGTAATCCGGTTTCATAAGAGAGTCTCTCGAACAATAAACATCTTTACAATATCGCTGTAGCGCCTGTAGCCTGAGAATTAGACATCCAGTGAAAGGCTTTGAAATTGAAGTTATAACCAATTACAGCGGGTTAACTAGCCTGATAGATGCCTGATTATTCCTTGACTCGATAATTTCTCATCATGCCAGCGTCTTCGTGCTCTAAGGTATGACAGTGGTATGTATATAAGCCGCTGTATTTCTCAAATTTCATGAGCAGCTTCACTCGCTCACCCGGCATTACCATTACAGTATCCTTCAAGCCCTCGTCTACATAGCCATCCTTGACAGTTTGCCATCCTGCGGCAAGTTCTGGCAGCACTTCCCGACTAATAACTTGAAACTGCACGCCGTGTAGATGGATAGGGTGCGCCATCCCCTTCGCATCCATCATGGCTCCGGGGTTGAGTTTATTGATAATCTCCCACTGTTCGATCGAATTTAGCTTTACGGTTTCTTGCGGTAATACAGTATTCATTTCAAAGGGCTGCCCATTAATCACCCATTTCATACCTTTGAGAGAAAGCTCAATAGGTCGTGGCTGGGTGGCATTAACGGCATCTTCTGGACGCAATAGTGGTAGGGCTGCTAGTTGACTGGGGAGTCGCAGAGTTTCTTTTTCTTTGCGCTCAATCTTGACGTTGAATAGCATCATCGCTGAACCAAGTTCCGGGGCATTGTCAGAACTCATCATGCCGCTCATGCTGCTACCTCCTACATTTTCTGCTCCTGAAAAAGCCAGACTATTTAGAGATACTTCTGTCCCAACTTTCAACTTACTGAAATCTGCCCAAACATCAATCCGCTCACCTGGCGCTAACATGACATACTTTCGTTCGGTAGGTCGAGGCAGTAAGCTACCATCAGTGCCAATGATGGTCAGTAGATCGCCACTGCTCCACGCAAGCTTGTAGATACGTGAATTAGATCCATTTAAGATGCGAAGGCGGTAGACTCGTGTCGCCGCAGAAAGTGTGAAGTTGGGCTTACCATTCACGAATATCTTTTGACCCAAAAAGCCCATCATGCTGCTCATGTCACCCATCATGCCGTTGCTGGATTGACCGGAATTACCCTGTTGCATCCCGCCCATGTTGCTATTACGGGGGGTACCTATTTTGCTGCCGAGATAGAGGAGTTGATTATCGGCATCTAAGGTGCGATCTTGCAGTACGATCGGCACATCATAAGCCTTGGTGGGTAGATTAAGGGCTTCTTCTTCTGCATCTGTGACTATAAATAGTCCCGCCAAGCCAGCATAGGCTTGCTGCCCTGTAAGCCCGTCTGGATGAGGATGAAACCAGTTCATACCTGCCCGATTAATCACCTCAAACTCGTAGACATAGGTCTGTCCTGGCTGAATCGCAAAGCGAGGATGTCCATCCATCTCCTCTGGTAAAATCAATCCATGCCAATGCACAATGCTGGCTTGTCCTTGAGGAAGGTTATTTTGGAAGTTGACCCGCACGCGCTGACCTTTGCGAACGCGAATAATGGGGCCTAAATAACTATCGGGAATGGTTTGTAAGCTGTTTGGGTCGCCCTTGACCAGTTGTGCTGCGTAAGACCAAACTTGGGTCATTTGTCCCGGCAAGATTGGAACCGTTGTCGGTGCAGCCTTCAGGTTGATTTCAATATCGGGAATAAATTTTGCATTCGGCCCACGGGCTACGGTGTTCCCCTGAGCCATTTCTGTGGTGGAAGATTGAGGCGAACAACTGGATAGCAGGCTGTGAATTCCGCTTCCGATGACAAGTCCGCCTGCAAATCCACTCCCTCGAAGAAAGTTTCGGCGGGTTAGGGGATGTTGGTAAGTGGTTTTAATGGGCATATCGCTCTCATTTCTGAATACGTCAATAAGCTTGTCTTGTCCCTTCAGAACTTTGTTAAGCCACTTTGTAGCCAGCCGCCGTAATTACATCCTTGATTGCAGCTTCTGAGGCTTGAGTTTCCACTGATACAATCTTGGTTTTTGGATCTCCCTGAACGGTAGCTTTAACATCGACTGTTCTAATCGCTTTAGTAATGGTGTTTACACAACCACCACAGGTCATATTGGGAACTTTTAATTGGAGTTTCATAATGTCAAATCCTTATTTTTGTGTGGTTCAGTCAAGAAAAACGTTTTGGACAATCAGCAATGCTTTTCTCCACTTTTCAACCAGTTCAGTTTCACTGTTCGGGCAGTAATCTGTACACTTATGCGGTAGTGCTTTTATGTAAAGGATGGATAAAATTCAGGCAGTCGAGCCTTCAGCATTGCTAATCTGATTTGGTGATTATAGTCATGAATGAAGTTCCAAATAGCACTCTTGTGATTCTCCAACTTCTTAGAAAACGATAACGTCTTCCTGACCAATCGCGAAACTCGCTGCCTGAGTGTATTATTCAATCGTTCAATGTAGCTGGTTAATCCACTTTCTTTGCCGACAGACTTATGCCGTTTACTGGGTAAAACCGCAGCATAGGCTTCCCAATGGTCAGTATAAATCTTGGCACATTGGCGATAGACACTCGGTAGGGAATCCCATAATGCTTGAGCCGACTTCAAGGAACGGTCTCCAATATGACATCCAATCACTTCCCGAGTCTTGGCGTCAATCGCTAACCAGACCCATTGTTTAGTCCCTTTGTCGTCTACAAAAGACCAAAGTTCATCGATTTGGATGGTATGTTTTCCGACTTGTTTCGGGATGACTGTGGCCTTTTGTTCTACGGCAGCGTACAGGTGGTTCACATAATTTTGGAGCCAGCTCTCAGAAACATCCATGACTCGGGCAATACCAGCGAGGGAAATCCGCTCCAGAAGAAGCAATTCAATTTTTACCAAGGTGTCCGTGTCCTTGGCTTGCCACTGAGGGTTTTCGACAAACTGACGGCCACAGTCGCGACATTTGTGATTTTGTTTGCCCCGACGAGTCATGCCATTTTTCATCACATCGTCAGAACCACAAGTGGGACAAATCAGATAGGGTTTCATGATCAGACTCCTCAAAATACCGAACCTAAAGTTATTATCCTCCATCCTTTACATAAAAGCACTACCCACTTATGCTTGTTGGGTGAGTACGAGTACCACAAAGCTAATAATAATTAGGAAGCCTGCATCCAGTTCAAGGATAGTTTCACTGACAGATTTGAGCCACATAAAATAGATCAGGGGAAAGGCGATCGCCAAACACCAGATTTTTAGAAATATCATGATTTCTTAAAGCCGATACAAGCCATACTGGTGAAGCGAGCTAATCCTATTGGGAACGATAAAAACTGAACGCGATTTAACCCGGCTTCACGTATCAGCGCTGAGAGTTTTTCCTGGTTGAAACATCGAGTGCCCCAATGCCACTGAATGAGTGAGCCGAGTAGTCCCGATCGAGTCACCACAAGAACTAATGGTGCGCCCGGACGCAAAACTCTGACCATTTCTTGTAATCCCTGTGCTGGATTCAGTAAATGTTCAAGCATATAGGCACTCATGACACCATCAAAAGAATGGTCTGCAAATGGCAACGTATTCACATCACTTTGACAGATTTCATGACGAATATTTGCCTGACTGAGTTGTTGATCGGCTATTTTGAGCATCTCCGATGAGACATCGACTCCAGTAATCTGTATTGTTGGATTAATAGTTTGAGCAAATGCCAGACTGAAGTCCGCTGTGCCAATACCACAATCACAAATGTTCAGGTTATCAGGCCAGTGAAGCAAAATATCAGCGTTTTTTAGCGATCGCCATAGCTCTCGATAAGCATGACGATAACCCAGAAGACGAACAAGTTGATGCCACCAGATGGCAGCTTTGTTATAGGTTTGAGACAGTTGTGTAGTTGTTGGATAAACTCGTTGAACTGAAACCTGCCACCATCCAACCGTCCATTCCATTGTGAAACCTCATTGATATGGAGTAATAATGCTAGTAGCTGCTGCTAATGTCTGGACACCCTTCTCACCAGGTGACATAATATGCACCAACATGAGGTTGGCTTGATTCGATTTTGCTTCCATTTGCTGTAAGTCTCTGACCTATGTGTGAGCGAGAGTAGGTTCAGTTTTTTCAGTTTTTATCGTGATGGGATGTTGCACACTCAAAACAGAGCAGGGGGCATGGTGAAACACATAGTTACTGACGCTCCCCTGAATTAACTCTTTGACACCGGACAGTCCCCGATGCCCGATGACGATCAGATCCGCTTCCCAGTCTTGGGCGATCGCACAGATGGTTTCACCGGGGTTATCCACAAAGTCGCCAGTTTTTTGCATAGATTCTGCACCTACACCCGCTGCGATCGCCCGTTCACTAGAGGCTTGCAGTAACTTCAAGCCCATCTGTTTGTAGGTTTTCCAATGCTGTTCGTAGAACTGTACTTCTGTATTAAAATACTCAGGATTGTAACTTCCGCTGATAAGTCCTTCGATCTGGGGAAACCCTTTCTCCTGCATATGGATAATATGGAGCAGGAGCAAACTGCCTCCGGTCGTTTTTGCCTGATCGATCGCGATTTCAACAACATGATCGGTCAGATCGGATTGATCGATCGCCACTAGAATTTTGTGAAACATAGAATCTCCTTTCAGAATGATACGTGGTGGCTTCGAGATTTCTTGGAGTTACGACTTACCCTGCTTCGGTTTTCGTAAGAACTGCCTGAAGTTGTGCCTCATCTTCGTGGGATAACGAAGTTCGTAGGACTTTTCCCTCAAATTTGCTCAAGTCGTCCAAAACCTTGTCAGGTGTAGACTTTCTCACCAAAACAAAAATGGCAGAGGTTCCAGGTTCGATCGTGTTGCCTAGTTCTTGAATGAAATTGTCATCAATGCCGATATCCGTTAAGGCACCGGAAAGGGCACCCACTGCTGCACCCACAATTCCCAGTATGGGTTCAAAAAACATCAAGCCGATTAACAGTCCCCAGAAGCCGCCACTTAACGCGCCACCGGTGACGAGTTCTTGAGTTTGTTTAATCTTGACTTTGCCATCTTTCTTTCTGACCACGATCGCTGCATCTTCTAGATCGATCAGATATTCCCGCTCCATTTTTCTGAGATCGAGCAACACTTCATCTGCCTTAAATTCATCAGGAAAGCCAATCACAATTAGATCACTCATATTTTTCTACCTGTTTAAATGAACACTCAACTTTGAAAAGGAAAAACTTGCACGAAGGTAATCACAGTTCCTAGTCCTAGAAAAAAATACTAGATGTCATGGTGAGACTCCTGTGAATGAGCTAGTTTTTTCTGAATGTTGCGATGACCCCAGGGGACAAATGCAGGTGTCAGTGCGGCATAACGGGCATACTCCTCACCAAATTCTGCTAAGGCATCCCGTTCTTCTTGGTGAGCTAATCGGATATACATCGCGACCAAAATGGGGAACATGAGCAACGTCACGAGAGTAGGCCATTCCAGCAAAAAGCCCAACATGATGACAATGAAGCCGACATACTGCGGATGGCGAATGGTTGAATATGGCCCTGAAACCGCCAATGTATGACTTCGTTGAGCTTTGTAGAGAACTTCCCAAGCATTTCCTAAATAAATCAGTCCACCAAAAATTAGTACATTACTCAGAAGGTGAATCGGATTCCAATGAGGATCGCCTTTCCACCCCAGGAATGTCCACCACAGATGCCCAGCATCATGGGAAAAAATGTTCAATCCTGGATAGCGGGTTTGCAGCCAGCCTGAGAATAAGTAAAGCGTTAAGGGGAACCCATACATTTCTGTGAACAATGCCACAATGAATGCTGAAAATGCCCCGAACGATCGCCAATCTCTAGGGTTACGCGGCTTGGTGAAACTAAAGGCAAAGATGATAAATATCAGGGAATTAATAATCACTAATCCCCACAGTCCGTAAGCAGGAACGTTACTCATATCTCTCATGGTTCGATCTCCTGGACATAAATTGATTTACAGAGTACGAATAATTGCCTTCAGCGAGATGGGCTATTGCCGCTGTTACCGTCTCCATGTCCTCCATGTCCCCCATGTGCTCCGTGCATAAATAGGTGCATGAATATACAGATGAACAGTAAAGAGTACGGTAAGAATCCCGCTAAATGCGCCCAATGTTCTGTAATCAAAAAGTACGCAATAATCCCGATCGACACATACAGCACAACCTTAATTGGCAAGCTGAGACGAGTTGGCTGACGATCGGGCTGGGACTGATTTGATGAACCATGTTGGTGCATAAAGACCTCCTTGTGAATAGAACAACTCGCGATTCCAGGCTTGTTACCACCCTTGCATCTGTGCGATTTCAGCGCTCTGAGATGTGATGATTGACTGAGCCAAAGTACGGATTTCTGGATGAGAAGCACGCTCAGATGCCATCTTCGCCATCATCACCGCCATTTGATGATGGGGAATCATTTGGCGCACAAATTCTTTGTCAAAGTCCGGGGCTTTCTTGAGCGCGTCGAGGTCAGTTTTCATGCTCATCATGCCCTCACCCATCATGCCTGAGCCTGTGCCCTGCCCTTGGTTGTGGTGCTCTCCCATCATGCCCATGTCATTCATTGAAGGTGCAGGGACTTCTTTGCCGAACCACTGTTTGTACCAGCTACGCATCTCTTGAATTTCACGAGTTTGGTCTTTTTTAATCGCTTGGGCTAATTTTTTAACTTCTGGGCGTTTGGCGCGACTAAAAGCAAGATCAGCCATTGCGATCGCATCTTGGTGATGCGGGATCATCATTTCGATAAAATGCTGATCGACTCGGACTGATCTGGGTTGTTGAGGATTTCCTGGTGCAGGTAATGACTGAGCCTGTTTGCTGTTACCAAGAACAAACCCCGTCACAGCACCACTACTGAGTAGCCCGACTAAACTGTAAACCAAAAACTTCTTATTCATAAACTTACCTTGGCTAAGGGATGATCACGTTATTCTACTTTTTAAACTACGCTTAGATTGTGAGAAACTTATGAGCGATGTAAAGCTAGAGAGAGAACTTTTTGCTTGTCCAGCTTTTGATGTAGGAACGGGCATTTTTTGCCAGCAACTTCGACAAAACCAGTGGATAGATCCACCTTGGATGTGTCGGAGAAGTTTATCGGAGCAATAAGAACAATTTTGCATGGCTCCATTTGATAAAACTCAGCTAAAGCGGGTACTGATTCTGCACTGATGGCTGTTGCGTAGGATAATGGTTGAGCGCGATCGCTCATGCAGCAGCCAACGTGCTAAATAAATGGTTTTATGCCGTTGCTTTAGCCATTTGACGGCAAGATTCAGCACAACGACGGCAGGCTTGAGCGCATTTCTTACACTGATCGTGGTCGTGCTTCTCACACTCAGTCGCACAGCGATCGCACGCTTCTGCACAAACCGCACACATTTGAGCGTGCAGGTCAGAATTACGAGCCATGAACCGAGCGCAGAGAGCACAGGTATCAGCGCAATCGCGGCATAGCTGAATACATTGAGCCATCATCTGCACCATGTCACTGGTTAAGCAAGCGGTTCCGCATTGCTCACACTCACGAAGACAGTCGAGGCAATTCTGAATGCAGGTTTCTAGCAGAGATTGATGAGATTTAGTAGTAGTAGTAGTCATGGTTTTAAGCTCCTAAAGAATCAACACAACGAAGAACGGATTGTTATGCCCTTCACCTTGGTTAGGGGATGACTAAGTTCTTATATCTCTCAAGCTACGCTCAGACTATGAGAAACCTATGAGCGATTCAAGGTTTACGTCTTTAGGAAGATTTTTCCAGATTTTTGGCGATGAGCAATTCATTTCATCCTGATTTCATGATTTCTCATCATTATGGGAGGATTCCGCCCATCTGACACCGCAACCAGCCTGTAAAGGATTTAGACTGATGAAAATTTTGGTGGTAGAAGATGATGAGGCCATTGCCGACCTACTTACTTGCATTCTCTCCAACCAAAATTACGTGGTTGAAGTTGCTAACGATGGTGAGGCAGCTTGGGAACTGATTGTTGTTTATAACTATGATTTACTGCTGATAGATATTACGCTCCCTCGTTTAGACGGAATCAGTCTCTGTCGTAGAGTCAGAGCGCACGACTATAAAATGCCAATTATGCTGGTAACAGGGCGAGGCAGTGGTCACGACCAAGCGATCGGGCTAGATGCAGGTGCTGATGGATACATGGTGAAACCGCTCGATCAGGAGGTATTGATTGCTCGAATTCGAGCCTTGCTGCGTCGCGGAGACACGGCTTTTCAATCTGTGCTGGAGAAGGGTAGTTTGCGGCTCGATCCGACAAGTCGTGAAGTTACTTACGCAGGGCAACTTCTATCCTTAAGTCCCAAGGAGTTTTCGATCCTAGAGTTCTTTTTGCGGAATGGTCGTCAAGTCTTTACCTACAGCGTAATTTTGGATCAAATCTGGGCGTATGGAGAGACTCCTAGCGAAGATGCCGTGAGAACTCATATTAAGGGGCTACGGCAGAAATTTAGAGGGGTCGGCGCTCCCACAGATTTGATTGAAACGGTTTATGGACTGGGTTATCGGCTTAAACCAATCGCTGATTCAACCAAGACGGCTCAACTCACGTCTAATGAAGCGACTCAACCGATTCAACAACAAACCCTCAGCGCCTTATCCAAGCGTCAAGAAATTGATCCCGCCTCAAACGACTTAACTACAGAACGAATCGAGCCGGAAGAGTCTCTGTTTGTGGATGAGCGTCCTTTGTTATTGATCGTCGATCCCGATCGCCAACTGGCCCAACAGTTGATAAATGAAGCGGTGGACTGGGGATTTCGGAGCGCGATCGCAACGACACTTTCCGAAGCCGAAACGAAAATTGAGCAGGATGCGCCTACCGTTGTGCTACTCGATCCCGATATTACTCATCCCACAACAGAGAGTTTAAGGCTGCTGGCAAAGCTCAGTCATCAAACTCCTTCTGTGCCAGTTCTAGTTTTAACCAGTCACGATCAATTAACCGATCGCCTAGAAGTTGCCCAACTCGGCGGACATAGTTTTTTACACAAACCCTTGCCCCCGGCTCAAGTGCTGAAAGCGATCGCACAAGCGGCACAACAAGCAGAGACAGCAAAGCAACGGGTGATGGTCGTTGATGCTGAGCCCCAGATTCTTGCAACTCTGAAGGAGTTCCTAGAACCCTGGGGATTGAGCGTAACAACGCTCAACGCTCCTCAACGATTTTGGGAAACGTTGAAATCATGCTCACCGGATCTGCTAATTTTAGATGTGAAAATGCCTGGTGTGAGCGGCGTGGAGCTTTGCAAAATTATCCGCAACAATTCGCGCTGGGGGCGCTTGCCGATCATTTTTTTGACGGCGCATACCGATGCTGCGATCGTCAATCAAATGTTTTCAGTGGGTGCAGATGACTTTGTGAGCAAGCCGATCGTAGGGCCAGAATTGGTCAGTCGCATCATCAATCGCCTAGAACGGATCAAACTCCTTCAGAATGCTGCTGAGACAGATTATTTAACCAAACTCTCTAACCGCAATAAGTCAACCCAAGACTTAAACAAATACCTTCAACTTGCAAATCAACAGGAGCAGCCGCTCTGTCTAGCAGTTCTGGACTTAGACAATCTCAAACAGATCAACGATCGTCACGGGTACAATACTGGCGACATGGTGATGCGTCAGTGGGGACAATTGCTCCGGCAAACTTTTAGGCAAAATGCAGTCGTTGCTCGCTGGGAGAGCGATGAATTTGTGGTTGCCTTATCTAGCATGATTAAGGCAGATGGTATTCAAAGACTCACTCAATTATTAGCAACGCTCCACCACAGAAAATTCGTTGCTCCCGAGCAAACTCAATTTCGGATCACATTTAGCGCTGGAATTGCTCAATATCCAGATAATGGAACGGATTTGCCTTCTCTTTATCAAGCCGCATCCGAAGCCTTGCATCAGTCTAAAGTTGCTGGGTGTGCTTGTATTTTTTCTGCGGGAGACTCTAGGGCTATTCTCCAATAAACGAAGTCTTAATTCATTATTAACATTCTCAAACTCAAACTTTTCTTAACTCCTCATAAGTTCCTCAGATTGTTTTATTACAGTCAAAGTGGGTATGCAAGGACTGTTGCATACAATCACCTCCGATCGCGCGCATTCTGGCATTGGGGAAGGTTTTGTATATCAGAGAGTTTTAGTAGCGATCGATGATTTTGAAATTAGCAGTGGAGAACAGTAATGTTAGATATCGATGAAATGGGACAAAAAGAAATACACGAACTGCTACATAAAGTAGGATATGGACACCTCGGCTGCATAGGCGAAGGGTATCCATATATTGTGCCTATGCACTATTACCTTAAAGACTCAGAAATATATATCTTCACAACGGTGGGAATGAAGACTGAGTATATGGATGCAAATCCAAAAGTTTGCTTACAGATCGAAGAAGTTCACGATCTGGTGCACTGGCGCAGCGTTGTTGTGAATGGTCGCGCTGAACGCCTCACTGAGCAGCAAGATATTGATCGGGTGATGCAATTTGTCAAAACGCAGAATCCAACACTTTCGCCTGCGATCAATCGAACCTGGATCGATGCTTGGGGACGAGCAGAGGTGATTGCAATCTACCGCATTCACGAGAATGAAATGAGCGGACGCACGACTGATGGAGTTAGCAGTCAGTGAAATCGAAAAATTTGGACAAACTTATTTTAGAAGGCTGATTTTAATTCGGCGATCGCCTCTCTAAAATTTCGCCCTAGCTTCCTTCTCTGTAAATCTGCCAACCAGGGCATCACATTAAATTAGGAGGATTAATTTATGAACCACGATCGCCATCAACATGGACAAACCCAACCCAAGCCAGGACACGCTGGGCACCACGAACACAAACAGCAACTTGAAAGGAATCTACCTGACCCACACAGCAATCATAGTGCTCACGGTAAACAGCCTAATCACGCTCAACACGCAGGTCACGACAAACACGCTGGACACAGCCCAGAGATTTTCAAACGACGCTTCTTTATTTGCCTCTTACTAACGCTGCCCGTTCTCTATTTTGCGCCCATGTTTCAGGATTGGTTTAGTTATGAAGCCATCCAGTTTTCAGGTGCGAATTGGGTGATTCCCATTTTCTCAACGATTATTTATTTCTATGGTGGCTGGGTTTTTCTGAAGGGAGCTTACTACGAACTCCGCAGTAAAATTGGCATGATGACTCTGGTTGCTCTAGCAATCACCGTGGCGTTTGTCTACAGTGTGGCAGTGACTCTTGGATTGGCGGGAGATTCTTTCTACTGGGAACTGGCCACCTTAGTCGATATCATGCTGCTCGGTCACTGGATGGAAATGGCTTCTGTGCTGGGAGCCAGCAATGCTCTACAAGAACTTGCCAAGTTAGTACCTTCTGTCGCTCACAAGAAGCAGGCGAATGGGCAGATAGAAGATGTCCAAGTAAGCGCATTAGTTGAGGGCGATCTAATTCTGATTCGTCCCGGTGAACAAGTCCCAATTGATGGTGAGGTCATCGAGGGTACTTCCAACGTCAACGAAGCTTTTCTCACTGGGGAGTCGCGCCCGGTGGTCAAAAAAGCCAACGATGAAGCGATCGCCGGAGCAGTCAATGGAGAAGGCGCTTTGACAATCAAAGTCACTCGCACCGGAGATAAAACAACCTTGAGCCAAATTATGCGCCTAGTTGAGGAAGCGCAGGCATCTAAAAGTAAATTTCAAACACTAGCCGATCGACTCGCCTATTGGCTAACTTATACAGCGATCGCGATCGCTACGCTAGCGTTCATCATTTGGCTATCTGTTAAACCAGATGGTTTAACATTTGCAATTAATCGCGCCGTTACTGTATTGGTGATTGCTTGTCCTCATGCGTTAGGTTTAGCGATTCCCTTAGTTCTAGTTAACGCTACTGGAATGTCCGCTAAAAACGGCATTCTGGTACGAAATCGAGAAGCGTTTGAACGAGCCAAAGACATTAAAACAATCGCATTTGATAAGACGGGGACATTGACAACCGGACATTTTGGCGTGCAACGAATTTATACAGATAGTATAGATGAGTTAAAAGCTTTGGGCATTTCTGCTTCTCTCGAATCTTTATCAGAACACCCGCTTGGACAATCGATCGTAGAAGAAGCCAGCCATCGCAAAATCGAGCTTTCAAAAGCCAGTGACTTCAAAGCAGTTCCCGGTCAGGGCGTTGAAGGCGTGGTAAACGGTCAGCGCTATCGGGTTGGCAGACCAGAATGGGTTCAAGAGTTGAAATTGCAGTTTCCGCCAGCGTTGCAAAAGGGACTACAAGAACGTGAATCTCGTGGTGAAAGTGCGATCGTGCTGATGGACGACAAGCAAGTTCTCGCCCTATTCGGGTTAGCAGACCAGGTGCGGGCATCTGCACGAGAAGCGGTTGTGAAATTACAGAAAATGGACGTGCAAGTGGTCATGATTACAGGCGATGCCGAAGCGGTTGCCAAGGCGGTTGCTGGGGATTTGCAGATCGATCGCTACTATGCTCGTGTCCTACCACAGGATAAAGCTGCATTGATTCGTAAGCTCAAAGCTGAGAAGCCAACCGCCTTTGTGGGCGATGGAATCAATGATGCACCGGCTTTAACCGAGTCGGATTTAGGACTGGCGATCGGCGCTGGAACCAATGTGGCGATCGAGTCGGCTGATTTAATTTTGGTTAAAAGCGATCCGCTTGATGCAACCTACGCGCTTAAACTTGCGAAAGCGACCTACAACAAAATGACTCAGAACTTGCTTTGGGCAACTGGGTACAACGTCGTTGCAATTCCTTTAGCAGCAGGAATTGGTGTACCGTTCGGCCTTCTATTAACGCCAGCATTGGGCGCAATATTAATGAGTGTTTCGACGGTCGTTGTTTCAATTAATGCAATGTCGTTACGTCGCGTTCGTTTGAGTGATTAACTGCATATCTTGGAGGAGTAAGAGTTTATGTCCAAGAGAATCTTCCAAATTCTGGCGGCACCAGAAACCAACCTGTTTCTCTTTGCCTTTTTGCTCAACTTTGTTTACGAAGTTTGGCAGGCTCCCTATTACGAGTTCTACCGAAGTCCCTCTTTAGCCGACAAAATCAATGACTTGACTCACTGCTCCTTCGGCGATGGGGTCATTATTCTATTTAGTAGTTGGGTGGTGAGTGTGTTAGTTCGTTCGCGGAAGTGGGTGCTTTATCCCACCTCGAAGCTGGCGTTCCTGTTTACCAGTATTGGGTTGGTGATTACTCTGGTAATCGAAACCTATCGAGTTAATGTTTCTAAAGTCTATGGGGTTCCGGTGCTGGCAGTACCCATTCTAGGGATGAGTTTACTGGCCGTAATTCAGTGGATCGTTTTACCACCATTCATCCTTTATCTGGCTCGCCGTCATATGTTGGGTTATCTCGAAAAGCGGAGCTAATTAATCGACATGGACAAGGAATTTAATGCCTATCTGTTGGGTGGTGGTATCGGCTCTTTAGCAGCCGCAGCCTTCATGATTCGCGACGGCGGACTCCCTGGCAGAAATATTTTTATCCTAGAAGTAAAGCCCATCTTGGGCGGGAGTTTGGATGGAGCCGGGAACCCTGTAGACGGTTATTCGATGCGGGGGGGACGGATGTTGACGAGTGACAATTATGAATGCACTTGGGATCTTTACAAGTCCATCCCCTCCCTAAGTTCGCCCGGTAAAACAGTGTTTGACGAAACTATGGAGTTTAATGAACGGCATAAGTCAAATTCTATGGCGCGTCTCGTTGACAGCCGCCGAGCAAAAGTCCCTGTGAGTTCAATGGGCTTTTCCATGCAAGATCGTCAAGAGTTGCTGAAGCTTAGCCAAGCTGATGAAGACGAATTGGCTGCTAGTCGTATCACTGATTGGCTTTCTCCAGAATTCTTCAAGACTGAATTCTGGTTTATGTGGGCAACTACATTCGCCTTCCAGCCGTGGCACAGTGCCGTTGAATTCAAGCGTTACTTGCATCGCTTCATGCTCGAATTCTCTCGGATTGAAACCCTTGCTGGGGTGAAGCGAACCATTTACAATCAGTACGATTCATTGGTTCGTCCACTTCAGAGTTGGCTCGCAGATCAAGGTGTCAATTTCATCGTCGATTGCAAGGTCACAGATCTCGATCGCAACACCGAAGAAGGCAAGTTTGTGGTGACAGGCATTCATTATCAGCAGAAGGGTGAAAGTAAAGCGATCGCGCTTAAAGACGGCGACCTGGTTTTTCTGCAAAACGGATCGATGACTGATGCCTCAAGTTTGGGTTCTATGACAAGTGCGCCCAAGAAGCTGACCAAACAGGACAGCGACAGTTGGAATTTGTGGGAAAAGCTGGCGGCAGAACGCCCAGATTTCGGTAATCCTTCTGCTTTTAACAACAGCATTGCCGAGTCACTGTGGGAGTCTTTTACAGTCACACTAAAAACCCCTACATTCTTCAACAAAATGCTTGAATTTAGCAGCAATCAACCGGGAACTGGTGGGCTTGTCACGTTTAAAGACTCCAACTGGCTGATGTCTATCGTGCTCGCCTATCAACCCCACTTTATAAATCAACCTGTTGATATACAGGTCTTCTGGGGATACGCTCTTTTCCCCGATCGCGTGGGTGATTTTGTGCCCAAGCCGATGAGCGAGTGTAACGGTGAAGAAATTCTGCGAGAACTCTGCGGTCATCTACGATTCGATCTGCATACTGTGGAATCGGCAAACTGCAT
Source organism: Microcoleus sp. B4-C1 (assembly GCF_036705285.1). Lineage (NCBI taxonomy): Bacteria > Bacillati > Cyanobacteriota > Cyanophyceae > Oscillatoriales > Microcoleaceae > Microcoleus > Microcoleus sp. B4-C1. The sequence goes on from NZ_JAUBUC010000001.1 coordinate 73,273, forward strand.
TCCTTGCAGGATGCCGTACATCACAAGTATGTTTATGCCTCGTTTAGGCACGGATCGACCGTTGCCGATTCCTCGCAGCTCGAAGAACCTTGCTTTCATCAGCCAGTTTGTCGAAATTCCTGATGATGTTGTCTTCACGGTTGAGTATTCGGTGCGAGTTGCTCAAATGGCAGTTTATGAATTTTTAGGTATTAACCGCCAAATCCCGCCCGTTTCGCCTCATGATAAGTCACTGCGAGTGCAGTTTGAGGCTTTAATCAAAGCGTTTAAATGAGTTTTGTAACTTCCCAGAAAAGTTGATTCATACCGTCAATCAGCAACGCCGTTTTTTCATTATCTTTACCAAAATTTCTGTTCTATTATCTTAAACTCTTTAGTCGAGTAGAGAGTCAAGTAGAGAAGTCAACATCATTCTTCAGGCATATTTACTCGAATTTTTGAATCTAGGCCTTGACTCTCTAGTGAGGTTGAGAGTTTAGTATGGACTTAGTTCTAAGAAAATTAGTCACTCAATTGAGGATAAAGATGAGTATGCTCACACTTGCTAAAACAGTAATCGGTGGAACTATAGCTGGCTTAACGTTGTTAGCTTTGACAGCTAATCCCTCGTTTGCAGACACTCACAACCAGACTGCTAGTCAAACAATAGCGCAAACCAATCAGGCTCCGCAGCAGCCTACTGAAGGCGGATGTAGCTGTTGCAAGGATATGATGAAAAATATGCCTGGTATGTCTGGGATGAGAGGAAATTAAAGCAACCGCTCCAGATAGACGGTTATGGCGATCGCCATGCGATCGCCTTTTGGGAAATATTTAGGATGCTGTGAAAAGAACTAACAGACAAGGCGTTCTTTGGAATCAGAAAAACGGTGTCGCCCTAACAGTTTTACTGCTCTGTTTACTGCTTTGTTGGTGGTTGGAGCATCCTAATATAAATCTATTCACACCAGAAGGCTTCAAACAAGCAGTCAAGAATCTAAGAATTTTTGTTGCCGTTCAGGTGTTAGCCACCGTCGCGGCAATTTCTTTGTTCCGCTCTGAGGTTCCAAAGCGGGAGTTTAGTCAGTAACCCTGAACCTGAATTTTTCTCACTAACTCAAGCTTGATGCCAGACGTGAGGTAGTGTTGTGCCTGAATCATCAATGCTGATGTTTCTGCATCCAACCCAGCATTAAGCCAGTTCCCATTAGTAAAAAGCCAGCAAAGCTATAAGGGGCGCTTACCTGCCATGCAAATAAAACGCCCCCTAACATTGATCCCCCAACTTGTCCGAGGCTATTAGCGGCATTTTGAATTCCTAACACTGTTCCCGTGTGTTGACCGCCCCGTTTTGAAATCAAAGCAGCTACATTTGGGGTAATCAATGCCATACCGAATGCCAATATAGCGACAACTCCCAGCACAATCGGAAGCGATCGCGCCATTAGCAGCAGGAAGATTCCGCTTCCCATGAGTGCAAATCCCAGAGCAACTTGGGCGATCTCATTCATATATCGAGACAAAAAGCTCACTGCAATGATTTGAAAGACTGCCATCACTGAGCCACACATCATAAATACAAAGCCTGTTTGGACGGGCCCGTATCCCAATATTTCTTGAGCATATAATGCAAAAACGGCTTCAAACATCGTGAGTCCAAACTGGGCGATCGTGGCTAAACCCAACAGCAGTAATAATGGTTTATCCAGCCTTTTCCAATCTAGTGCTGGCTGACGAGGGACTACAGTTGCGGATCTCGATGGTAACGATTCTGGCAACCAGCGGAGAGCGACTAGCAGCGTTAAGAACATCAAACCCGCAGCTAGAAAAAAGGGAGGAGCATAATTTTCAATTTTGAGATCGAAAAGACCGAGGGTAAAATGTAAGTCTTCACGAGTTGTCAAACCACCAAAAGCTGGTCCAGCAATTGCTCCAAGACTCACTGCTGTACCGAGCCAAGCCATTCCTTGGGTGCGATCGCGCTCAGTCGTTACATCCGAAACATAAGCCGCAGCAGCAGGCAGCATCGCAGCGGCTAGAACCCCACCGACCGATCGAGCAACATACAGCATTGCGAGGGATGATGCAAACCCAAATAGTAGTTGAGCGATCGCGGAACCGGCAATTCCGATCAAAATTAAGGGTCGCCTGCCGACTCGATCTGACCATTGCCCCCAAAACGGTGCTGTAATTAACTGAGCGAAGGCGTAAATGCTGGTTAATAAGGTAATGTGAATGGCGATCGTCTCACGCGGAACAACTGCTGTATGTAAATGTTGGGCGTAGAAAGGAAGTACAGGCAGGCTTACTCCGAAGCCAATCATGACTACAAATAAGCAAACAAGAAGTAAGAAGAGCTTTTTAATCATAAAATCAGGTGAGGGGTTTTATTTGTATTGGGTTGGTAATTACTCTGGTAATCGAAACCTATCGAATTAATGGTTTCTAGGCGTTGCTGATTCACGGTATGAATCAACTTTTCGCTTGATGTTACAAAACTCACCCTACTTAGCTTATACCCATTCCGAAATCTTGAATTTATACCTGTATTCAGCAACGCCAGGCTGAATCTCATTAACTACCAATAGTCACACAAACCTGGGATAATTTAAACAAACGGCTCAGATGGTAAGCCAAAGAAGCGAAAACAGCAATGGCAAGCTACAGAGAATGGAACCAAGCATTAGTGTCTTACTTTACCAGTGGCGTACCGCGCGGTACTAAACTTTACGTAAGCGTTGACGACGATGTACTCGAGCGTATTGGTCTAGAATTTGGAAAGGATACGGGCGTCAACAACGGTCGCGATGACTTTTTGATTGCCGTAAGGAAAAGAGTCATCATTGACCAACAAGTTAATTTGAGCAACTTGCGAGGGTGTGATTCTGACGGTTTACCCAAAAGTATTGCCTTTCTCAGTGCCACAGTCCTAGCCGCCTATCAGATGGCTGAGGAAGAAAAAATATCAGAACTAAACTACTTCCGGCGATTGCAGAAAATTTTAGGTCTGTCCGACGCTCGTCGTCCACCGGGCATGGAATCTGGTTCCGCTGCTGAAGAACCGCTATGGAAAGAATGGAATCTTTGGCTAAGGCAACAGGGATTTTTACCTTCAGCAGTTCGGGGTCGCGGTGGTCCAACTACCTATATAAATTATCCAATTTCGCAATCTCTTCTACGCCACGCTGATAAAAACCGACTTCTAGATATATTTAACGAAAAGCAATGGACAGCCCAATGGGATGCCCAAACTTTATTTACTCATGTCCGCCGCGAGACGCCGAGGCTTTGCCAACACTTAAAAGAGTTACTGACGGACAACAGGCAGCGCTATGAAGCCGTTGCCGAAGCAATTCACGAAGTTTACGAACAATGGCAAAATGAGGGGAAACCAGTAACACTAAAACAAGGAGTACGCACCTGGAGCCGCTACCTTTTTGCAGGTTTATATCGCACTGAAGATCCATTCTTGGGCCAGATTGATTACTATCTCTACCCGAAACAGCTAAAAGGGCGACCAGTAGAATCGGTACAAGTTCAGTACAGAGATAACGTTCACCAGCTTCGGGACGAACGCGCTGGATGGTATTTCCCTCTAAAAAATCCAATAAATATGAATGAATTGGATCGCGGTGCAAGATACCAAATTAGTTGTTCTACAGACCTGGATTCCCTAATTTTGCCCGAGCGTAACTTTTGGATATTAATTCCAGATCCCGATAACCCAGATTCAGGAGCCTATGCTTCTTGGGGAACGCCATCCCTCGGTACGCCATTTATCCTACTCTACAAAAAAGAACTGCTCTCAGATATTCAACGGTTGCAAGATGAGCAGCTATTGAAATGGCAGGGTGGAGCACAACCAGTATTTAAAAATTCTACCTGGTTTGAAATTCACACCTGCATGGTTGTTTCCCAAGCTTGGGATGCAGTCTTTATCAAAAGTCAAGAACTTAAAGATGCTTTGCAACCCAGTGTCCGTTTATCTATTAGCTTTTCAGGTGGTTTGCGCGTACCTCAATTGGGTGCATGGCTAGAGGGACATAGCCCTCTAGTAACTATCTTTGGTTTCCATCCCACAGTTGAGTTACAAGTAACTCGATTATCGGATGATTCCCAAATTTGGGAAAAGTTACAGCAAAGTACAAATATTCCCATTGTAGTTAACTTTCCTAGTGTAGGTGACTATCTCGTAAAAGCTACTTGTGGAGGTGAATCTAGCGAGCGCTTTGTCAGAATTGTTGATTGGAGTGGTCTGTCAATAGTAGAACCATCAAGTTGTGAAGTGATGCCGATCGGTTCAAGTCATAATATTTGTGGCAGCGTCCTTCAGTCATTGGCTCAATAAAGTTAAATAAATTCAAAAGTAAAATGACCAAAATTCAACGTTGGTACAGAGGATTTTCATACAAAGGGAACCCAAAACAACTTATCCAGGAAGTTTCCAAACACATACAACACCAAAATATCAGTCAATATGTGCCACTTCTGCGACTGGAAAAAGGAGCTACTTCTAGAAAAAGCTTTTATTTTTTTCTAGCAATTGAAAGTAGTACCCTAGGAGAAATACCTCAAGAAATTGTAAACTCTAATTTGCTCAAATTTCCCTGTTTTAAAACTTCGGCAGTTCCCGGCAATAAGAGCTTCACCTATGAACAAATAAAATCTATGGTTGGGGCAGCCCATGAAGTTTACGATTACACGAACCCTATTCCTTATCAGCCTGTAGAGAAAGTTACCTATGATAACCCATTTGAGGCGAGCGCCTCATCGCCTATCAATCAATCGTCACCAGATATTGAGGCACTTTCCCAGCGTTACGAACACCTTCTCTACTGGCTATCTACCCTTGGTAGCGGAACGTGGGAATCCTTCAAAAAAGCCTGCGATACTCTGAGACTTGAGGAACCAAAACGCATTTTACGGAGGCTTAGGTTGCTTGGGCATATTGAGTCTTCTTCAGACGGTACACGATGGTCTATGGCTCCTACAGCCCTCGTTAAGATTAAATCAGACTCTCCAGAATTTCTTCTTTGCGGTCAACGCAGCATCAAGTTGCTGAAGGAGTTGGAAAAATATACAGATATAATTTCCAGTCATCAATCAAGAAGAGACGCACCGCCTTGCATTCGTCTCAATTTGAGTGACTTTAATATAATTACAAGCCAGTTTTCTATCCTTTACGCTGGGGAAGTATCGAGCCGACTTGCTGAAATTATACCAAATCTTGACATTTGGAAGCAGAATCTCAGAAGCTTGCAGGGAATTGTGCCGAGTATATACGAGTGGAAGCGCTTTGATGGTAATGATTTTATTAGCTGTATCTCTCCCAATCAAACAGGTATGTACCAGATGTGGAGGATAGAGGAGAGCGATCGTCCTGGCTATACACTCTTTTATGACCAAGAAAGCGCTAGTTGGCGACAGGGCGACTGGTATGGTCTACGATTTTTAGCATTGCAGCACAGTGGCTTTGAATGTATTGCACGTTACGATCACGCTAGCGGGCGTTTAGCAATACCTGTCTCCCAGCGTTGGCCGGAAATTTACGAACGTGCGCTAGTGCTAGCATCTGGACAACTCCCAACTTATCAAAAATCCTGGTTGCTCTACGAGAACGTGCCGATGGAAGTAATTTCTCTGCTAACTGATAAACTTAATGTAAAGTGCGAAGAGGTACCTGCCAGTGCATGACTTAGTTGGCGCATATCAAAGACTTGATCGCATTTATCAGCTATATATCAAAAGTGCCTTTCCCCTGCGTTACCGCGCTTTGGCTGATGAACGCGATCGCCTCCTCCAGCAACCAGGTATCTTGAGTCAGCCTCCCTTAGTTGAGCCTGTCCCGATTTATCCATCATCGGGGATGAATTTGTCAGCCGCAGCCAATCAACTGCCCTCCGAATACCACAATTTGGCACAACTTGGGCAAATGATTTTCGATCCGGGAGTCCAGCTTTACCAACACCAATGGGAAAGCCTGCGGGAAGTGTTGGTTAACCAGCGAGATTTAGTCGTGACTACTGGTACGGGTTCCGGTAAAACCGAATGTTTCCTCTTACCGCTTTTCGCACAGTTAGCAAGGGAATCCCAAACTTGGGGGGCTAATCGCCAACCGCCATCAAATCATCGTTGGTGGGATAACAATGTAAATTCTAATGGCGACCGTATCTCTCAATGGGCGCATACACCCCGACCAAAAGCCCTCCGTGCCTTGATTCTCTATCCTCTTAACGCGCTAGTTGAAGACCAGTTGCGGCGGCTGAGAAAAGCGCTAGAAGCGCCATCAGTACACCAGTGGTTAAATCAAAACAGAGGGGGAAATAGAATTACCTTTGGACGCTACACCGGACAAACACCAGTTTCAGGCATACAGAAAGACGATAGTATCAGACGACTGAAAAATGAATTAAGGGAACTAGAACAGCAGCGCCGACAGAGAGATACGGATATCCAAAACAATCCGTCTTGGCTTCAGGATATGCCCGATTTGCCTTACTACAAACCGCTACTTGATGGCGGTGAAATGTGGTCTCGGTGGGATATGCAAGATAGTCCGCCGGATATTCTAATTACTAATTACTCGATGCTCAACATTATGATGATGCGGAGTATTGAGAACAATATTTTTGATGCTACTCGTGACTGGCTTGCTGACAATCCCGACCACCAATTTTTCCTCATTATTGATGAACTTCATGCTTATCGCGGTACGCCGGGGACAGAGGTTGCTTATATTCTGCGATTGTTGTATTCGCGTTTGGGATTGACACCAGACTCGCCACAACTACGGATTTTGACGACTACAGCTAGCCTTGAGCCAAATCAACAGGGCAGAGACTTTTTGCGTGAGTTTTTTGGCCGCGATAATTTTGACTTCATCACAGGACAACAAACCCCACCAACACCAGGGGCAAGATTCAATCTTTCGGCCTATCAAAATGCTTTTGCCCAGTTTGCTCAGTCAGTACAAGCTGACCCATTGCAGGAAATGCAACCGCCAAATTCAGCATCTAATCAAGTGCGGAATGCTATGTCTAATTTGGCTATGCAGCTTGGACAACCGGCAGGATCTGGACTAAGTGCGGAACAACATCTTGGAGAAGCACTGGCTACTTTAGGCGCAGCCGATGTACTGAGAGATGCTTGTCGCGAAGTCGATCGTCTGCTTAATCCAAGTAATCCTAACCCTACAGTGAGGGCTACGAAAGTTATAGATGCAGAACACTTAAATGATCCAACAGATTTAGACCGTCAAATTTTCTCTGGTGCTGCGAGTAATGGGTTGGTATCTGATGCGATGCGGGGGCTACTTCTAGGACTGGGAATGTCTCAACGAGTGAGTACGGGGCGATCGCCTCAACCTGTACGCGGTCATCTATTCTTCCGCAACCTGCAAAACTTATGGGCTTGCTGTAATCCTAACTGTACCCATTCACCAGTCGATCGAAATATAAGGCAGAACACTCCGAATCCTCCGACTGTTGGTGCAATTCATGCCACTCATCGCCTTAGCTGCTCCTGTGGTTCTCGTGTTTTGGACTTAATTATTTGTGAAGTGTGTGGAGAGGTTTTTCTTGGAGGCTACAACAAAACTACTCAACCAATAGGAAACACAAATGTAGAAATTCTTACACCCGATCAACCCGATTTAGAGGGAATCCCTGACCGTATTACTCTCAATCAACGCTACGGAAATTATAGAGTTTTTTGGCCTTTGCCTGGAGAGACACCTGTTTGGGATACGCAGCCACAAGACCCAGAATGGACGCTTGATAAAATAAAACGCCGATGGGTTCGTGCCAAGTTAAATCGGACTACAGGCGCACTTACGCAGAATAGCACTCAACCACAAGTAGATGAAGAAATACCAGGGTGGCTCTATCAAGTGACAGGCAATCATCCAGAAGAACGAGCATTGCCAAGTAAATGTCCTCGCTGTGATGCTGACTACGGAAGACGAGACAAATTTCCTACTCCCCTGCGTTTCCACCGCACCGGATTTCAGAAAGCTTGCCAAGTGCTTGCCAGTGGACTTCTGAGAGAAATGCCAGCACCAATAAGCCCCACCAGTCGATCGTCTCGCAAGCTGGTCATATTTTCCGACAGCCGTCAAGATGCCGCCAAGCTAGCTGCAGGGATGGAGCGCGATCATTATCGCGACATGGCGCGGATGTTGCTGATTCAGTCTTTTCAAGATTATTGGAATGACTTTGTAGGCTTCCTCCGCATTACTTGTGCAAATAACCAAACAGCACTTACTAGGTTGCAGGCATTGAACCCAGATCTTTACACTGCTGTTGTTGCGAATCCGCAGCCTGATGATATGGTTCGGCGCAACCGATTTCGCAATACTAATCAGGCTTTGGTAAATGAAGCAAGAGACTGGATTGATGATTTGCCCTCAAGTAATCAGCAGGCTCGTGACGAATGGCTAGGATTACTAGAGCGCTACCCAGGGGGAATTCCTCTTCTGAATTTGCGGGATAAGATTCGAGATGGCCTTCTCAATTATGGCATTTGTCCGGGCAGACCCAGCTTTCGGACTATGACCTATACAGTCGGACAGGGAAGGGGAGTAGAAAGGTTTCCTTGGTTTGATTGCTACAACTGGAATGCTAATCCAATCGCACGAGTTATTCCCGGCACCCAGGAACAGAGAGCTCATGCTGACCTGTTGGAAGCTCTCTTAACTGAAGAGTTGATGTATGCTCTTTTCCCCCACATTGCTCGGACTATTGAAGGACTGGCACAGGGTTGGGTTAGCTATCAATATCAAGGAAACCGAACTCCGTTGATTGAAGCAACTGAAGCAGTGATTCGACAATTAGGAATTCGGAAATTACATCGCTATTTTCCCCATGTCCGTCTCGACAATAATTCTGATTTGCCTAAGTTTGCTCAACGGTACATTAGTAGAACGGGCCTTGAACTAAGCGACGTGCAGCATCAGTTACAACAAGTCATTCCAATCCAACCTTCAAATCAATCTCAAAGTCAACGATTTATACTCGATCCAGATCGCCTCTATCTCGTTTTACCACCCCCGGCAAATTCTGATGGTTCGCGTCCGGGATTCCGTTGTCCGCAATGCAATGCTTTCTTTATTCAACCTGCTGCTGGAGTTTGCCCCGAATGTAACAGCGATCGCCGTTTTGACAATCCGAATACTTCCACAATTCATCTGACACCAGGACAGACAACAAGCGACTTTGATTACTATACCTATCTTTCAGAGCAATCAGGTCAGCCGTTCCGCATGAATGCAGAGGAATTAACGGGTCAAACTGACAAAAAAGAGCGAACTAGGCGCCAGGAGTTATTTCAAGACATCCCTATCAATCAAGAAATTCTGCGGGTTCAGGGTATCGACTTATTGAGCGTCACAACGACAATGGAAGCGGGGGTAGATATTGGTGCATTGCTAGCAGTAATGATGGCAAATATGCCGCCCCGCCGATTTAATTATCAGCAACGAGTTGGTCGTGCTGGCAGACGTTCTGCGGGAGTTTCATTAGCTGTTACCTTCTGTCGAGGCCGAAGTCACGATGACTTTTACTTCCAGCGTCCTGAAAGCATCACAGGCGATCCGCCGCCACCGCCCTACGTTGAGATGAAGAGTCAAGAAATTTTCCAGCGCGTCCTCATCAAAGAAGTGTTAAGGCAAGCTTTCACAGACACAGGAATCACTGCGTCTTTAGGTGGGACTGACAACGTACACGGTGAGTTTGGTGATGTTGCTAATTGGGCTAATTATGAAGTAGCGATCGCCAATTGGTTAAACAATCCAGCCAATGAACCGAAGATTTTGTCAGTTTTGGATATTTTGCGGGTGCAAACAACATTATCGAATGCTAGTAATTCTCAAATGTTGAATTATCTCCGCCAAAACCTGATAAATGCCATTCAAAATGTTGTAAATGACCCTACATACACTCATAATGCGCTGAGCGAACGTTTGGCAAATGCGGGGTTATTACCGATGTTTGGTTTTCCAACGCGGGTGCGTTTGCTTTACACGCGCTGGCCCTCACCGGGCGCTCAATGGCCACCAGAGACGGGAATAGTCGATCGCAACCTTGATGTGGCTATCAGCCAATTTGCACCAGGATCTGAGACTGTCAAAGATAAGGCGGTTCACACTGCTTGTGGTGTGGTTGAATTGTATCCTCAAGGCAACACAATTGCGACCGCACCAGGCTTAGTCCCAGCACTCACTCAGGGCAACGAATCTCTCGGACTTTGTAGTAACTGTCAAGCGGTAATCTACCCGTACATAACCTTAAATGAACCACTCCCTGGCGGTCAGCGATCGCCAACAACTCAATGTCCAGTTTGTGGTGTAAATGATGCGATGCGTTACATTGATGCCAGGGAACCCAAGGCATTTTTTACAGACTTGCAACCAGAGGACTTTGATGGGCAATTTGAGTGGCAACCGCGATCGACACGACCTTCTTTGAGTATCCCTCCGAATGATGGCACGCCTGCAAATAATGGCACGCCTGCATCTGTCCTTAATGCTTCTGTATCTGCATTCAATGACAATATCATTTCGGTTAATGATAATGGTGGCACTGGAGGGTTTGACTTCTACGAAAGAGTTAGGATTGATAATCGACATAAATCAGGAGCTTATGCTGTATCTAAGCAAAACAGTTCGGTTAGTACATCTGGAGCGGTTTATCGGGTAGCTCTACTATCTCGACGTAAAACAGATATCCTATTAGTAAATATTCAGGAATGGCCTAATGGCATATTTGCCAATCCAACTACAGTTGAAGGTCGTGCTGCTTGGTATTCTTTCGCGTTTTGGCTGCGGGTAGCGGCTGCTTCTCTTCTCGATGTGGATGCACTGGAGTTGCAGGCGGGTTTTCGTTCATTAGAGCAGAATGGAGCGATTATAGGTCAAGCTTTTCTTTGCGATCAATTGGAAAATGGAGCTGGATATTGCCAATTTCTCGCCCAACCGAATGAGTTTCAACGACTGATGGATCGGGCAGATCCAACAATTTCAAACAGCATTGCCTGGAAATGGACGAATCCTCACGAGCACGGAAGTGATTGTGATACTTCCTGCAATTTGTGTTTGCGGGACTATCAAAATCTGGCTTATCACGGGTTATTGGATTGGCGACTGGCTTTAGATATGGCACGATTGGTGTCTAATCCTGCGTCGGCGATCGATCTCAACTCTTCTTGGGGCAATTTCCAGAATCCTTGGCTTAACTTAGTGCAAGTTCCAATTCCAGCCGCACTTCAACGCTTGGGTTATGGTGCACCAGTGCAGTTTGAGACTCTCACTGGCTACGTGCACCAGAATGCTCGACGGCGGACAATCAAAATGATTCGACATCCTTTATGGAATGATGACCATCCAGAGTGGATTGCAGCGGTGGCGAGCGCGCGATCGCAGTATCCTGGTTATCAGGTGGAGGCTGTCAACCCGTTTATGGTTCTCCGGCGACCGGGAGATTGTGCGTGATGTGGGAGCAGATATTTTCAAACGAATCACGATGGAATTTAGCGTTTTCCATAGGGTGTTGCGTTTGGAGTCTGGCTGTGGTCAAAAATTGCTGTCCAGTCACGAGAAGATTTCCAAAAAAATGTCAAGGTATTGTTAGGGCAATTACGGTGATGACAAGTTAGAGAGGCAGAGTCAAGATACCCCAATGATGTGCTTCCAGCTCGCCGACAATATTTATTAACAAATTCTTCATATTCTGTTTCTGATATCTTATAATTAGATAGAGCAGCCAAAATTTTTAAATCCTTATAGTAAAGCATTTGTTCAGCATAAATTGTTTGCCAGTTGTCGGTAGAAAACTGTATTATTTCTTTTTTAAAGGTTTTTGATTGAGCAATATACATGATAATAAAAAATGATTTTTTCCATTTTGGGAACTGATCCAATAAATCGTTGATTAGGGAGACACAGCCGGATAACTGTTTACCAGTTCCATTTATGTAATCCATAAAAACAAAAACACTATTTTCTGGATCTACATCGACTTCAGGATCATTGTACCCAGGGTTTTCAAAATAGTCTTTTAGTAGTCTAGGTTTACTGGCAGGAGGGCAACCAGTCTCAGAACCAGTGAGAGCATGATTTTCGTAATAGCCCCAAAGTGTATGCTGGCTTTCAACACCCTTTTTTTTAGGTTGAGGAAGCCAAGCATACCGGATAACTTTATTACGCAGCCACCTTTTAAATTTTATTTCACTCTTCGTTGGTGGGTTTTCGAGAGAATGAAATGCTTCAATTAAATGTTCTTGATCGAGCAGAAAATTCAGAAGTTGGTCTCGTAAGTTTTTAACGTCTGTTTTAATAGTGCCTTCTGAAAAAAACTGAATCTCTCTCAGAAGCAAATAGGCTATATTTTTTTCAAGAGAAGTGTCAAATTGATTTAGCCATTCCCTGAGTGTATTAGTAGATATAGTTCCAGGTGCTTGTCTCAGTCGCTCAGCGATGGCATCTATGTGATGAATATCATAGATTTCTCTTTCATCTACTTCTCTTTCTTGAGGAAGAATAGAAGAAATTGGTGTGCGATAAAGCGCAGTTAAATCATACCAATTTTCTTGTAGTGATTCTAAATACTTTCTCAAATCATCTTCGTCATCTGAATTCGAGAAACTACTTAACTGATTTTTTTCCTGAGTCATATTTGGGATAAGTTATTAGTGAGTTTGACTTTCAAATGTATAAATATTATTAAACGTTTTCTTGGTTAAAGAAAAACAAAATGGTCTTCTTCCTGAAATTTCTATTATGTCAGATAATTCTGGTGTTTCTCTAATTTTAAAACTTGCTTTATTGTATAAAATATAGCGGGCTTCTGAATCAGTGCGATTGTAAAGATAATTATCGAAACTATTATTTCTTTTTGAAATCAGTTCATTAACTGATAACCTATATCCACCTTCCGCGAATAGGACTTTTAAAAATCCTTGAACATCTCGATCAAGTCCCAGATTTTTACAAACATATTCAAAGTAGCTAAATGCTTGAGCGCGGTACTGATTAACAAAAAGTCTTCGGGCTGTGTTGATATCTACTGAACCATTAGAATTCTCATCAGCTTTAGAAGCCCAAATCAGATGACACAAAACTTCTATATTTCTCGGCATTCCTCCAGAAACAATAGATACAAAATCAATAATATCTTGATTAAAAGGATAACTTTTATCCTTAAATCTTAGTGTGATCTTACTATTTTTTTCTTCTATATAATCCTTGATTTCTGTTTCACTTAATGGCTCAACCAATCTAAAATCAAATCTGCCATCTTTCAATTGAGCTGCTTCTGCTTGAATGTTAATCAAGTAATCTCCTGTCACACTAACACATATTCCCCAGCTTCGATTCGTAGAAAAGCACTTTTCAGACAAGTCGTGCAGGAAAGTCATCAATTGGGAGACATTAATTTTTAGGCTTGAAAATAAAATTTCTACTTCATCAAAAATCAGCAAAATATGACTTTTGGTAGTAGCGGCAAACATTCTCATAATTAAATCTATAAATTCAGGTTTATCAGCTTGCTTGATTAAAGTCAAGCATTCCTCCCTACTTAAAGCTCCCTGAGAAATCAAGCTCCTCCGAATATTATCCAAAACCATTCCATAAAAATTAGTAATTTCGCTCTTATTTGGATCGCCAGACATAGAAATTTGATTTGCTATTTCTTGAAATCTGATTGGAATACAAAGGCTGCGTTCAGCTTGAAGTACCTCTCGTCTGACAAGATTCAGTCGAGTTGTTTTACCAGAGCCATAATCTCCCGCAAAGAAAAACCTGATTGGTTCTGTTTTATATTTGATGCTATATCTCACTGTCTTCAGTAAATCAGATACTGTCCCTCTTTCTACAATAGGGTGAAACAGCTCATAACCTGCTACTGATGAAGCAGATCCTTTAGCTGCATAGGGATTTTGTGCAGGAGAGAGTAAGCCGCCATTGATATCTGTGTAAGCCATATTCAACCCACCATAGTATAGTCAAGTATCTTCATAAATCCATACTTAATACCTTGAATATCGATTAACTCGATACCAAGGTTCTCAGCAAGTTGTGATTTAGTCATTCTCAGTTCAATTCGATTGGTAATGCGAAGTCTTACTAAAAAGCTTTTAATTTCATCATCCCGGTAATCCGAAACTTCTTTTAATCGATTCACAACATGGCTAACCGGAACTAATCCCATATTTTTTTTTGCATATTCTTGATAGTTACTAATAACAAAATTCATGAGCTGTAGATAATTATTTATTTCAATTTGCTCGCTGTAAACTAGCTCTAAATAACCAACAGGATTTTTTTTATGATTTCCAATAAAGCTATAGCCACAATGCTCTATTAATAGTTGGCGAATCAAGGCAGGAGCCGGGTTATCACCCAGTTGATACTTATCTTTAAGTAGTTGTCGGTCCGAGCTATATGTTTTAACTATTTGTGAATACTGTGAGCAAACCTGAGTTAACTTTTCGTTAAATGACGTGGCTTCTAAAACCCACTTCAAAGCTTGAATAACTTCGATTTTGGATTGAAGCGAAAGTGGAACCGTTCTACCAGGAGTTAAGTCGCGGTAAAAATTATTATTAGCCTTGAATAAGTCAAGAACGTAAAAACCAGCTAAATAGTTTTTAATGGTTGTGGCTGACATCGGGCTTCCTGCTTTGGGGCCACTATGAGCAATAAGTTTGCCTTGAAGCCATGAGACAGCAGACTTGATAGTTAGTCCATCATTGGCTAAAATTCCCTCTGCCAGCAGCTTCATGTCTTCTTCATACTCTTTGGGCAAGTAGAAAATCGGGATTACCTTAGACATACTACGTTCTAAGCCTATAAGCAGAATATTGCTTCTGCAATAATCACCAATACCATCATACTTTACTTTAGTCTTCTCAACTAGACAGGTTAAAACAAAAGTGAAAACAACTTACTTTCTCACAGTTATCACCCAATTTGGCTTCCGAACTGATCTGTTAGAGCATTACGCTCTCGCTTTGAGAGGAGAACCCATAAACCAGAGCCCCTTCTTAAACTTCGCTAACGTAACCTTGTGCGAACAGACGCTCCTCTACCAGTAAGCCCCTGCCGACAATCTTGCTGCAGGTAAGGTGATAGAAGCACCATCCGTCAGAACAGGTCAAGTGCTCGGACTCAGGTCTGCCAACAAGTGAGTGAGAGCCTCTCACCCTTTAAAAATTAGTCCCGGCGGCGAAGCATAATCTCTAGATGTCCCTTTTTGTACAAAGTCTTTAAGAGTTCCCATACCTCCTGATTATGTGGCAAATTTTGACGAAGTTGGCTAATGGCGATCGCACTGCTGTCAGAGCTAATGGCATTTAAAAGCTGTCTTTCTTCCTCCAGAAGGCTTTCATCTCTTTTAAAATGAATTTCTTTCAATTTATCCTGAAGAACCTGACCCTTTTCAAAAATAGATTTGAGTTGGATTATTCGTTCTTCAAGGTTAGTTAAGTTGTCGATCGCAGATGGCAACTGTTCTCTTTGTAATGATAGCTGTGTTTTTAAATCAGTGAGTTGACTCAAAAACTCTGTCATATCGTGGTCGCGTTCTTGGGAAATAAAGGAAAAATCACGCTCCAATTGCTCCCATTCTGAAACCAAACCTTCGCAGAATTTTTGCAAATTTTTCCACAAAACTCCTTTCATAATGTGGTAAGATCCATCCCGGTCTTCATCATCAAATTTGCATCTATTTTTCAAAGGAGATTCATTAATTGAAATTAGATCGAGTAAGACTTCGTAACGACTAAGCATTTGCTCGAAAGCCTCTCGACGGGAGCGCTGTTCACCATTAATTTCCTCTTCAAGTTCAACCAAAGGTTGTTGCAGTAAATCGTACTGTCTAAAACTCTCAAGCTGATTGTTGCTAAAATGCTTAACAACCCGGTCAACAAAGTCATCATTATAACGCATCAAGCGAACTGGGTCTTTATTCAAATTCTCTCGTAAAATCTGTGCTCGATTTAGAATAATTCGCCACTTCTCTAAACCATCTACCAACTCCTCAAGCCTTAATTTAGTGGTTTCGTAAGTTAGCAAAAACTGCTGACACTGCTTTAGCTGATGATGCAATGCAAGTATATCAATTTCATTTACTTTAAGCGAACTAGCTAGGCTTTGGCAATCTTTATCTAGCTGATTTACTTGCCTTTCCAAAATTATCCGGTAGTCATTGAGACAAGATTCTAGGTCGCTATCACTTTCAATCATTTGACTAATTTTAGAAGCATTCAAGTCTAGGGTAAATTTTTCTAGCCTGAGTTTAATTCCACGCAGTTCTTTTTGCAGGGTTGAGCGCCTCTCAATGCAAAAATTTTCTAGAAGCTCCCGTTCGGCTTGAATATTTCTATGAACTTGGTCGAGAGCTACCTCAGACTCATGGTTAGCCTCAAGAATTTTTTCCTCCTCATTTATCTTTTCATTGATTTCATGTAAAATCGTCTCATCAAAACTTTCAAGTAACGAAGTAACCCGAACGCGGAGTTCTTTTAATTGACCATTTAACTCCTCTGGCTCTAATTCCAAACTGGCTTCGCGGATAACATCCGTTGAACGCGCCCACTCTATGTAGCGTCGCCGCTGCAACCATTCAAGAGCTTCTTGGAACTCGTCTTCAAGATAGCCAAGCAGTTTAACTGCTTTCCATAACTTTGAATACTCTAATGCTTTAACATCTTGCTGTCTCCACGCCGTCTCAACTGTCTGTGTTCTGCCTTGTGATTGCAGTTTTTCTTTAATAAACGATTCCAAAGGATGTTCTGTAAATTTAACTTGGGAATTTCCTTCCTTCCGTTTGGCAATTTTCTCCCCACTCATCAAGCCATGTTGTTTGAAAACTGCTAAAACACTGGGTAGGCTAGAACTCCCCATTTCAAACAAATTTTCAAATTCTTCTTTGGAAACTTGATATAACTGACGACCTTTGCGAACAGATAAAGGTATTTTTTCCAAGAGGAACTTATATTTACGTAACGTCGGGTTCAGACTATTATAGAAAGACTTATAATCGGTAAATAAGGCTTTACATTTTTGATAGAACACTGATTCGATAAGTTTACTGTCTGAGCCATTTACCCCCTGGAGGCCCCCAATTTCCCAAGTTTGAGGCGAAATCGCCGGAAACAGCAATCGCATGGCATACTGGTGACACTCTTGGCGATGGTGTTCTAATCTAGAGCGATCGGCTTTACTGACTTCAGGATTTTTTGAGAGCCAGTCTTGAATATAATGAGACAGACTCAGCAGCGTACAAACAGAACATTGTTCGGAAGGCATGACTTTGCGGAGTAAGCCGAAGGATGTGGGATATTCGCCTTCAAAACTTCGACCTAACTGAAGATGGAAGTCTACTTGATTAGTTCCGGCGATCGCAGTTAAAACCTGTGGAACGACGGTTGCTTTTCGCTCATAGCTAAAGTAAAAGCGCCAATCTAAGTGAGTTTCTTCTGGGGATTGAAACCTCATTAAACCAGATTCTTTACTCCCGACACTGATAACAAGAGAACGCTTAGGAAAATCCGCATTATATCTTTCTGGAGCCCCATCTAATAAATTAAAAACTCCAAACCTATCCTGCTTCCACTCCCCTTTATAGCGCCATGACCAATTGGCTTTCTGACCCGTTCTAGAAACTGGGAAGAGTAAAGAAATAATTTCCGACTTAAAAATCGTTGTAGCCATCTCTTCTTTTTGAGTATCATTCCACTCTCCAAACCATTGCTGACGAAATCGATTTAGAATTTTATCTACAACTGTGGGAATGCTTGTCTGAAGAAGGGCGACTAAAGCAAAAGTGCGCTCAGTCGGCTGTATAATGTGCAGTCCGTAAAAATTGTCATCTTCGGCTAGTTTTTTTAACTCCTTTAAGAGGTGAAATTGTTTAGCTACATTTTCAGAAAGACCTGAAGGGAAACCCGCGAGTAGCTTGATTACGTCTCGTCCTTTGGGGTGTTTTGGAAAGGAGATCAACGGCTCCAAGGTTTTGATAGTATTGCTAATTTTGTGTTGTTCCGTACCATATAACTGTACTTGTCCTTCTAGATAATCCTGAATCAAATCTAAAGGAGTATAGGGATGCTGATTATTTTGGGCAAAATGGACGATGCGTTTAAATACTTCAATGACGGTGCGAGGACCATTGCTGAAGTTTTGTCGATCGCATAATTGCCCTAAACTTTCAATTGTTGCTGGATGTGCCAAGTGATTTTGCTGCGCCTTGTCTTCCAGAAAATTAGTACACAAATAATTCCACAGTTTTGCTGGGAACTCAGAGCTGTACGCACCAGCTAATCTAAGAGATACTTTCTGTTCCTTCATACGGTGAATAATATCACCAGCTTGTTCTTCAATAGCTGATTCAGTCGGAGTAGTCGGCATACTTAGAATTAATGCAACAGGCGTAGAACCCAAAGCTCGCATTCCTTTAACTAAATCGCTCAAAATCTGGATGCGAACGCTAGCACCTTCTTCTGTTCGCAAAAATTCTTGGCTTTCATCCGCAAATATTGCTAAACCTGCAAAACCTGCTTGTCGAAGGATAGAAACTGTTTCCTGCCAAAAATTCAAAACATTATCAGTATTTGTGGTGTCAGTATTTAATTGTTGAATAATTTTTAAAGCTTTGTCTTCAGATAACTTGTACTTAAGCGCTATTTCTGCTGCTATATTTTGCTGAGACTTCAAGCCATATTTGCGATACAGTCCCTCAATCTGAGGAAGAAATTCTGGTTTGAGGCGCGTTTTTATCCAGCCATAAGTGGCAACCATCAAATCTCCCAGCTCTTTAAACTTGAAAGGTGGCACCGCCATTATCTTATGATCCTGACACTGCTGCCATAAATAAATTAGTGTTGCTGTCTTACCATACCCATAGTCGGCACTAAGGTAGCCAGTAACAGGTTTACCCTTACCAATTTCCTCAATCAAATGGTCTTTTAGAGTTTTTACGGGTTCAATTGGGTTATAGCTGCTTGCATATAGATTATAAACTCTGGCTACTTCTTGAGGCTCATTTTCTATCTGGGAGGGATTGACTGTATCAACAATTGCTTGGATAGAGTCTAGTTGTTCTAATAATCTTTTCATGGATTGTAAATATAAAGTGTGTCTCGGAGAATGCTAATACTTAGCTAAAGCAATTGAGTCCACTCAGGGGATTGAGTTAGCATTACCCATTGTCCGTATCCCCCTTCATAGCCACAGTCAAAGAAGCCACCTCGATCATAATCATAGGTGCATTTAGCATTATCTATGCTACCATCTAATCCGCTCGGATCTAGCAACAACATTTGACAAATAGCCTCTTGAACTTCTTCTCGCAAGAAAATCTTGACCCCATAGGTTCGTTGTTGCTGTTTGTAGATTGTATCTACTGCCTGAAGTAAAATAGGAGCGGCACTGAAGTAGCGACGGGTGAAGTGTTCGTATTTGCCTTCTGGTTCTATAACACTGGGTGATAACGATCGCAGCCAATTGAGGGCACCAGCCACACTCGTATCACTAAATGCTATTTCACTGGTAGGTAGTTCAAACTTCACAGCAGCCTTTTCAATTACTTCTCCAACTAGGGACTTTTTTTCTGGCGGTGATAAAACAACTTCTTTTCGCAACCATAGTTGTTGTACAACTGTAGCATAAGTCCAAGAAAACCTTTTTTCAGCTTCTTCTTGGTGTAGATTATAAATTACTAAATGTAAAAAATCTCCTAGCAATTCGGGGTTAGACTCTTGAATTTTAGCTGCAACTTGACCAAGAGGTGTCAGTGAGGGGGGATTTTTTTTTGAAATAATTGAAAGATTCCGCAAGAATGGAAATACCACCTTTTGGAGAACGGAAAGCCCTAAATTACAACTAGCTCCAAGCTGTTCAAAATTTGTTTCTTTCTTTCTCAAAAAATCAAGAATTATAGCTACTCTTTCTAGGGTAGTATTTTGCTGAATATGTAAAGTTAATTTATTGCTCATAAAGCGCGTTCTAAAGTATCTAACCAAGCAGTCAAATTGTGCATAATCCGATATTCTCGGCTGGTTCTCAATTTATCAATACTTTGACAAAAGAAACATGAATGTTGCGTAGATTTTTTGAGTTCCTCTAGACCAGTTTTAGTAGTTTCAAAACCGCGTCTAACGGTAATTTGAATTTGAGAAGTACCCGGAAAAAAGATGCTGCCGAAGGCTCCTGCTTTTGACCAGGTTGAGCTATCTAAGCTATGGGGTACAAGGGAGTTGTTGCGGAGGCGATAAAAGCTGTTTGGACCGCCAATGCCAAAGCAGTGAACTTTCATGTTTTTTTCGCGGGCGATACTGCCAACAATCTTAAACAATGCCAAACTAGATTCAGAAATCATATTAACGCTGCCGTTGGGTCCTGACGTTCCCCAAGAGCCAAAGCCGATACGGGTAATACCCATTTTTGCATAGGTTTCAATGCAGCGATTGATTTGGTTGATAGTGCGTCCGTGTACGGGGGCGATCGCGCGTTCTTGTACATAAACAGGCATTTTACCGAAAAATTTTTCGCAATGGTAAAGCGTTTCGCGAACTTTGTACTCCACTATTTCATCTGAATCAGTTGAGATGGGTACAATATCGGGCAATACATACCCATCTGCCCAAGTATTATTGCGATAAAAATTATCTAAAAATTCCAGCAGTTGATCGTAAGTAAATTTCCCCTGTTGCACCTGATATGCACCGCAATCTAGCCAGACTTCCGAAATGTTTCCCACATCTTTTTGTTGACGAAAGTATTCTGTAGTAGAAGCTGGGCACGTTATCGGTGAGTAAAGAACGTTTTCAAAAGGATTACGCCGATCACCGCTAGAATTCCACAACTGCCGACTGCGTTCAATCTCAGGGCCGCCAGCACTTACGGCAGCCACAAACTTGGGAATTGTCAGGAGAATATTAGAGCATAATATCTTTTCCCAAACAACCAAAGAGCGGCGTTTACCAGGTTCAATTTGTACTCGATCAAATCCCATCTTGTTGTAAAACCCGTTAGCTTCTATGTCCAGGGGGCATTTTAGGCGCAGTTTTGTAATACCGCACTTCCTACTGTGTTTTTCCCATGCACAAATAAGCTGACGACCCATGCCTAGCCTGCGGTGGTCGGGGGAAACGCAAAGATGGTAAAGAGTAGAGATTTTGTCTCGACGGTGATGAAAATGGAGAAAGCCGAAGGGGTGGTAAAGAATTTCACCGCTTGCGATCGCAGAAGCCAGGACTGCCCGATTCACAAAGCCTATCTCTTGCCGATGCACATCGGCAAGCACCTTAATCTGAACTAGCTCCTCGCTCGAAGCAAATACCACCTCTGACTCTAAACACCTAGTCTGCACACATACCTCACTTCTTCCAACCAACGAACGTAGACAAGTGTAGCCGATGTCCGCACCTGTTAATTTTACACTTGTTGCTTGTGGTAAAATTTATACAATTAATTGTATTGTACTTTTACGACTTTATTAAACTTTTGCATTAATAAATTCTTTGATTAAAACATTACATCTTGATTAGTTAATAGTTTTATAGAATAACTTACTTAACCAGAATCTATGCCAGTATCCCAATTAATAAGGTGGATCCGATAAGAAACCCATGATAATCTGATAATCTATCCATAATCAAAATCTGACACACGTTGCAAGGTGATTCGCGTATGCTACTTGCATAGTCCTATCAGTAGGATGTCATGGCTACATCCTATGACCAGCAAGGGTTGTGCTGGCTATTACTGTCACACCCGGTACTTGCACGAAAATTAAGCATTTTAGAAGGATAAAGACTTCAGAATATAACACAAGTGCTAACAGATCACAACACCAGCAGCACTTAACTGGATTTTTAAGAAAGCCCCAACACAAAACTGGATGGATAATTTATGGAAGAGAGCGCGAGCTACTAGAATGGCGAACTTATCCTGCAACACTTAGAACTTTTAGGCGCTTACCCGCTGTTTACTAATTGATGTCCCCAATGCGGAATAACTTATTCCAAGTACGAAACCCCCTCTGCACTGGGCTATTCCAAGTGTTGCGAGCTAGAGATTCGATGTAAAGCGATAGTTCGGAACGGTACTCTTAATTTCTTAGCAACGGGAAAACACTCGCTCGACACCCCACTTGGAAGTGCAGCCGACTAATCCCCCAACAAACACCCAAAACGCGCCTTGAGGCCACACACTTAACACCGCAAACTCATGCGGCCACGATTGCCAGAAGCGAAACAGGATTGCAGCGATCATTGTTAGTAAGAATATTTTGCCAACAGTTGCTTCACCGATCGTCCAACCCCGGTACATTCCCCGGCAACAGGCGATCGTCAATTCAAGAAACAGCACCAAGTTCAAAACGCTGATGATGGCGCTGTTGATGTTGATGTTGTGCAAAAAGGTTAGTGAATTCATAGGGTTGATTTTTTAGACTACTCGCTAATCTAGCAAGCTTAACAGAAGTTGTGTAGCCACTGCTTTTCAAGTTTCCTCACCAACGCTCGTCATCCCAAAAGTCACCAACTAAAAAACCCAGGGGTCGCTGGGACTGTGTGCGATCGTCAAGCGAGTTTCTGCTGCTGTGTACTTTGTGTGTTCTTACTTGGCGATCGCTCAAGAATGAGACAAGCGTGAAATGATGGCAGATAGGCACTAAGAAATATGGAATGCAGAGAATGACTGACTGGCCGATCGAACAAATCAATTTGCTGGAAATGGACTATGCCGACATCCTTGCCAGCAGCATCCATCCATCATTTGAACTACAACTGGTAAAATCGGGGGTTAACCCATCAGAAGCCCGCATCAAAACCAATTTCCTCACTCTGTCTGGTGCGCCAAAAACCTAAGACTCCCGAACAATGGGCTATTTTAACCGAAGCATGGGAAGTAGCTTGCGAGTATAAGCCCACCGTTGAAGATTTTCGCTTATTGGCAGAATTCCTGTGGGAGAATTAAGACAGCGTTGAAGTTGACATTGACTGCTGACAACTTTGAATTGAATTTACTTCGATAACAGAGCGATCGCCCTATTTTGAAAAGATGAGCTTTTACCGCTATGCCTAAACCAAAGAGATATCCCGACAATTGGCAAGAGATTGCGCTTTCGGTGAAAGAAAACGCGGGGTGGCGTTGTGCAAAGTGCCATCAACAATGCCTCCGACCCGGTAAACTCCGACCCGGTAAACAAAGCGGCTTAACCAAATCTGAACGATGTGCCTTAACTTTAGCGGTGCACCATCGCAATCGGATACCGGAGGACAATCGCCCAGAAAACTTAATCGCTCTGTGTACCGCGTGTCACCATTAAACTCAACGAGACTGTCACCAGCCCCGTTGGTCTTCAAAACCGTGCATGAAACTTTAATTTCACACGGCTCCTCAATGATTTGGTGCTTGTTACGCATACCTCATTACCCATTTATCCTCGACTCTTTCAAGTCTTTTGGTGGGTTTAGGCTCGACACTGTTGCAGTCGGATTTGCTGCCAGAACTGCCATCATTGGCTGTCTTTATATCATGGCAATGTCTATGTAGAAGTTGAAAATTTTTATACTCATCCTTTTCACCTTTCGATTTGGGGATGATATGGTCAACTTCCATTACATCATCTTCACGGAAGAACAAACCGCAGTGGGTGCATTTCCCTTTTTGCTTTTTCAGGAGCGTTGCCACTCTAGACGGCATTTCCGGGTTTTTACCCATTCTTGAACTCCAATAAACTAGGTTTCCGTCATATGGTGACGATTCGCCTTTAACTTTCACATGACGCACTATTGGGGTGACGGCATGGTCAAGTAACCGAAATGAGGTTAATCCATCCTTCTTCGTTGCGAATACCCAGTTATCACCGCCTATGGAATGCCAATATTTGTTTGACACCCATTCCCTGCTCTTTTTTGGGTGGCGGCGTTTTGCCCAAGCGCTTAACTTTTGGTACGTGAGGCTATCGATATCTGAGTAAGCCACCTTACTTACCACAGTCGCATAGTAGTTTGCCCATCCCCTAATGATTGGGTTTAGATGGTTGATTAGCGCCACTTGTGGTGCTGCCTTATGGGCTTCGATAACTCTAGCGATTTGATCGTAATGTACCTTTTGCGAATGCTTGCTTGGGGTGATGATTGTTTTAAAACCCTGATTAGAGTGATACTTTCCCACAGTGAATTGTTGTATCCTAAAACCAAGGAAATCGAACCCTGGTTTTTCTTGCTCATACTGGTTGAGAGTGTGAGTAAGTCTCGTTTTGCTGGGTTTTAGTTCTAAACCCATGCCTTGTAACCATTCAGAGATAATCTCTTTACATCTTTGGACAACGGTTATGTCTTCGTGAAGAATAACGAAGTCATCGGCATAACGAATTAGGCTTAGGCTTTTACGGTTGTCCCGCTTACCATGACCACTTCGGGTGGGCAAAGTATCAGCATACTTTTTAATTCGTTCTTCCATCCCGTGGAGGGCAATATTTGCCAGTAGTGGAGAAATTACCCCGCCCTGTGGCGTACCCTCAGATGTTGGAAACAACTGCTTATCATCCATCACTCCCGCTTTTAACCAGGCTCGAACTTGTCGGCGGATGGTGGGGAATGTATTTAATTTTTTGAGCAGTGCTTCATGGTCGATGCGGTCGAAACACTTGGCAATGTCAGCATCTAGCACGTATTTAGATTTCTGACTAATTACCGTGAATATTTGCTCTATCGCATCATGGCATGAGCGATTAAACTCAGCGAGACTGTCACCAGCCTCGCTGGTCTTCAAAACCGTGCGTGAAAATTTCTTTTCACACGGCTCCTCAATGTTTTGGTGCTTGTCACGCATACCTCATTACCCATTTGTCCGCGACTCTTTCAAGTCTTTTGGTGGGTTTAGGCTCGACACTATTGCAGTCGGATTTGCTGCCAGAACTGCCATCATTGGCTGTCTTTATATCATGGCAATGTCTGTGTAGAAGTTGCCAATTTTTATAATCATCCTTTCCACCTTGCGATTTGGGGATAATATGGTCAATTTCCATCACATCGTTTTCACGGAAAAACAATCCACAGTGGGCGCATTTTCCCTTTTGCCATTTCAAGAGTGATGAGACTCTTGTCGGCATTTCTGGGTTGTTGCCCATTCTTGTACTCCAATAAACCAGGTTCCCGTCAAATGGGGATAGTTTGCCTTTAACTTTTACATGACGCACTATTTTAATGCGGGCATGGTCAAGTAACCGAAGTGGGTTTTTCCCAACTTCAGTGGTTGCAAATACCCAGTTATCATCGCCTATGGAATGCCAATATTTCTTTGACACCCATCCCTTTGATTTCTTTGGGTGGCGGAATTTTGCCCAAGAGACAAGCTTTTGATACACTAGGTCATCTAACTGAGCGTAGATTTCCTTACTTATGACAGTCGAATAGTAGTTAGCCCAACCCCTAATGATAGGGTTTAGTCGCTTAATTAGCGCCGCTTGCGGTGCTGACTTATGGGAGTCAATTACATCCGACAGACGGTCATAATGTGCCTTCACTTTTTCCTGACTTGGGGTAATGATGGTCTTAAAACCAAGTAATTCCCCTTTCGTATTTTTACCTGTATGGTGTTTCCCTTTGGGGAACTGACGTATATTAAATCCAAGGAAGTTGAATCCTGGCTTTTCCTCAACAAAAGTTGAAAGAGTGTGCGTCAGCCGAGTTTTACTGGGTTTTAATTCCAAGCCTATGCCCATTAACCATTCCGAGATTATTTCCCGGCATCTTTGAACAACGGTTATGTCTTCATGGAGAATCACGAAGTCATCGGCGTACCTGATTAAAGTAGCTCCTGGCTGATAGCCAGCGTATTGACCTTTCTTGACAATTGTGCCACTAGGAAAGGCGCTTTTTATCCGGTTTTCCATCCCGTGGAGGGCTATGTTTGCCAAAAGTGGCGAGAGACATCCACCTTGTGGCGTTCCCTCAGATGTAGCAAACAACTGCTTACCATCCATCACCCCCGCTTTTAACCATGCACGAATTTGACGGCGAATGGTGGGAGATGTATTCAGTTTTAAAAGCAGTGTTTCATGGTCGATACAGTCGAAACACTTCGATATGTCAGCATCAAATACAAACTTTTGTTTATACCTGATGGAGTTAAAGATTGCCTCGATTGCATCATGACATGACCTTCCGGCTCTGAACCCGTATGAGTTAGGTTCAAATCGCGCTTCCCATTCTGGCTCTAGTGCCAGTTTGACTAGCGTTTGCAAGGCGCGGTCATCCATTGTAGGTATTCCTAAAGGTCGCTTCTCATCACGTCCAGGCTTGGGAATCCATACACGCCTGGTCGGGCTGACCTTAGAACCCAGTTTTATTTGATTTATCAAGGCCAGACGGAGATTAGGAGTCAGCGATTTAACGCCGTCTACACCTGCCGTCTTTTTGCCGCAATTATCCTGGGTAACTCTACGAACCGCTAACGCTCTTGCTGACCAAGAATTCATCAACGTTTTTTGGAGTCTGCGATATGTTTTTACATCGCCACGAATCGAGGCTTGATAAATTCTCTGTTGCAGCTTATACACTCTACGTTCTAGCTTTCGCCAGTTAATAGAACGCCATTCCCCCGTAGTCTTTAAACTCGTATTAGACATATTTACTGCTACTGGAAACTTCATCTTCCAAATCACCGTGATTCTGTCTGCCTATCCTCACCATTACAGTCAGGCGTTTTGCTTTTGAATCAATCTTGCCTACTCTTCGTATTAGTTAGCACCTACTCAATCATTGAAGACTGAGAACAGACGAGAGGTTACTTCGTTTCTGATAGTCATTGTTTGAGTTTTTAGAGCGGTACTCTCCACCGGGTTTAGAGGAAGTGCTTGTTGGTCAACCAGGAACTTGCCAACTCCCCATTATCCTTGCCCATTTTGGGACTCCCAACGTAAAAAGCCTGATTTCGCTGGTTATTCATGACGATGGTTCAAATGTACCTTTGTATTCCTACTCATGAACTCTTGCTCGGTGTTTACCAGGTTAGGCTTCCAGTATTGACACCTTTCACCCCCGCTTCAGGGATTGATGGCTAGTCGCTACCCTGGGGGACGCAATTCTTGACTGCGCTCTGTGTGCTTTCACTCCTGCACCTGGAGGGTGGGACTTAGTTTTCTAGGATACTTACCTCACCCACATGACTATCAAATTGTCTTGGCGAAGCCTCTCCCTTTGGGAGAAGGTTCTTGTGTAGCTTGCGGGTAATCCTCTACCCATTTCAGGGTTAGTTTCTACCCAACGAATCGCACTCCGGCTCTGAACCCGTATGAGTTAGGTTCAAATCGCGCTTCCCATTCTGGCTCTAGTGCCAGCTTGACAAGTGCTTGCAAGGCTCGGTCTTCCATTGTAGGTATACCCAAAGGTCGCTTCTCTTCCGTCCCAGGCTTAGGAATCCATACCCTCCTAGTTGGACTGACCTTTGACCCCAGGTTTAATTTTTGAGTTAGGTCTAAACGTTGCTTTGGAGTTAGCGACTTAACGCCATCTACACCCGCCGTCTTTTTGCCGCAATTATCCTGGGTAACTCTACGAACCGATAAGGCTCTTGCTGACCAAGACTTCATCAACGTCTTTTGGAGTCTGCGAAATGCTTTTACATCACCACGAATAGAGGCTTGATAAATTCTCTTCTGGAGCTTATACACATTACGCTCTAGCTTGCGCCAGTTAATTTTGTGCCATTCCACCATCAGTTTTTTAGACTGTGTATTAGACATATATACTCACTACTTGAGACTTGATCTTCCAAATCATCGTAAGTCTGTTTGCATATTCTGGGCATTACCCCAGACGTTCGCTTCTGACTTAATCTCTCCTGCTCGCTGCATACGGTTAGCACCTACTCAGGTATTCGACCACCTGAGAGCAGACGAGAGGTTATCTCGTTCCGAATGACCATACTGTGTACCGTTAGAGTGATACTGTTCGCCGGGTTTATTGGAAGTGCTTGTTGGTCAATAGACAACTTGCCAACTCCTTATCCTTTGCCTTTTGGCTCCAGCGCATTAAGCCTTATTTCGCTGGTTTTGTGTGACGACGATTCAGTTGCATCTTCAAGCCAGGACTTTACTCATGGGTACTTTGCTCAATGCTTTACCAACTTAGGCTGTCAGTAATCACACCTTTTCACCCCGCTTTACGGATTGATGACTATTCGCTACCGTAGGGGTGATGCTTTCACCGCTGCACCTGCGGGGTAGGATTTGAGGGTTCTAGGATACTATTTCTCACCTACATGGTCATTCAGTTGTCAAGGTTCTAATCCTTGCGGCTAATCCTCCAAACCCTTTCAGGCTTTAGTTTCTAGCCAACGATTCGCACTGTCCTATCACAATCGCGGTCAATCAAACGTATCGCCAGGGCAATTATCCTTGTTCCCCGATGATGGCATTGACTGGGATATTATGGAGTGCTCTCTGGAATCGGCATGAAACAATGTATCCGATCCGAATCCGCTGGTGTCCGTTTACTTTGTTTAAAGGTAGCTTTACAGTTTTCCAGCGCGAGCGTGTTCGCCGTTGAAGAGGAAATTTCGTATTTTTGTTTAACAACCAGCCGGGAAGTCCCTGCGGTAATTTATTCGGGGTACTTCGCGCAGCGCTCAGATTAATCCCCTCTAAATATACCGAGGGACTTCCCGGCTGGTTGTTAAAGGTCTTCGTTACTCTTAGAAAGCTGCCAAGCATCGAGAAAATTACTGAATAAATTGCTTTATCCCTCCAAGTCAATCGCTTCATGGGCTAACTCCGCGTTTGCTACACTATGGGTGTTTTGTACCCATGCCGGGGCTGTAATATCGAGACTTCTCCGGCATAGATAATTTAGTTGCTCTCTAATTGCTGGTGGTATTTCTTACCTTCTGAGATTCTACGCTTGAGGGTGTCTAATGCCCTCACCGCTGTCCAATTACCCAGATTAGCTAATTGGATATATTGCTGTATCAATTCTTCGGTGATTTGTTGGTCTAGCCACTGCACCAATTCTGCGGTTGCGAGGCGCGCTTGGGGATTGGTGTTGCCGAACATCTCGAACATTCCCAAACGCTGCATTTGCTCTAAGGTCATACTTTCCACCGCTTTCACGGCTTCTTCAAACTCTTGGGCGGTCAACTGGGACGGCTCATGGGGATGCTGCTGTAACAGGAAATAATCGATTTCTTTGTACGCGCCGACATACATTTTATGGCGAACAGTGTCGCATAAAATTGCGTGTTCGGGCAATTCATCATCAGAGCCTAAGTTGTAAGATTCTAAGTGGATTGCGAGAGTTATGTGTTCTATCAGTGGCGCATACACGGCGTAGTAGCTAAATGTAGCCATTGCTCTGCCATTACTCCAGGTGGCTTTGCTTCCTTGGTAATAAAGAGCAAAGTATTGAGTGTTGTTGACTCCCACCATCCCCGGTAACATGGGTGGCATCGCTACGGGTAATTCGATGAAGTGTGTTCCTAACATGATTCCTCCTTGTTCAAGTAAAAGGGCATGGAAACGCTGGTTTTTTGGCCTTTCGTGTATTCAATATCTACCGTTGTTTTAGTCAATGCTCAACAACGAATTGCTCTTTATTTTGTTGTTATTTCATTTGAGTTACCTCCCAGATATCGGGGTATTTTAAATGTTTGAATCCATTGGGCATCAACACGAACCATCATTTCTGATGAATCATTTTTGATGACATTCAGCCAAGGATTTTTCGCATCTCTCAGAATAAACTCTACTTTAATAGACTGCACGAACACTTCAGGCGGAACCCGACTAGCTTCAATCCATACCCCATCATCAAACGGGTTGATTGGATAAATCATTTTTTTGAAGTTATACACATTGTCGTGATAGCAGTTGGGATACTCATAGCGCGATACCATCCGATTGGAATGAGACATGGGATTGTACTTCCTCAATGAGAAAATCTGCATCTTTTATGACTCCATTAATCCCAGAGTGTAGTAGTTATCTAACAATCGAGCGAAAGAAAACAGCCGTTAGATTGATCAGCCAAAGTTATCTTTAGTTCAAGCCCTTCTGTTCTCAAAACTTTTTCTGCCTCATCCAACAGCTCAAAAGAGTTGAACCAAACTTGAATGATGCCCTCAAGTTTATGATGCTTTAAGGTGTATCCTCGTTCGTGATGGGAAGGGTGACGGCATCTCACGAAGCAAGCCGTTCTGAGGAATGTGTGAATGTTTCTGGTCATTTTTATGTGTTCTGTTATTCAAATAGGATGAGAGCGCTGCTTTCTTGGCGTTTCCCGTAGTCTGGGTCTACCTGCTTTCTCAAATACTCAAAGTCATCAAATAAGTCACTGCGGACATACTTGGTATTGTTTCTAGAGCTTAGTTTGTAATAGGCGTGTTGCCATTCTGCAAAGGCATTCAATGATGCGCTGCTGTGCAGCAACCAATCGCAGTTGTTGAGGTGCTTGAACCCCCACTTTTCATCAGTCCATTCGGTGTTCGCATTATCCTTGCTATGCCAGCAAAGATACACCGCACCTGGGAATCCTTTGAGTAGCACTATTTCGTACAAATTCCCAGCTTCTGTGTAACGGTAGCAACTTTCTTCGTTGATGCACTCTCCGGGAACATCTCACTTTTGCAGCCAAGCTAGAAATTGGAGTTAGGAGCCAGGAGCCAGGAGGAAAGAGGAAGAAGGAAGAAGGAAGGAGCCAGAATAAGTGTTTTTACAACTATGAGAGGCTCCCCACTCTCCGCCTTCATCTAAACCCATTTGAGGACAATCTAACCCTAAACAGCAGTGCATTGTGTACCTTTAACTTAGTGTTTTTTCTACACTAGCGACAGCTATCTTATTAAAATTACTTTTGTTTTTATGTTAACATTCAGCAGGAAATAGTCCTTGGTAAAAAGTGATTATTTGCTGCTTAATGGCAATCTATAAAACGCTCAAATGAGTTTCGCGTCCTCCGAATTGTGCAACTTTCTGAGCTTCGATATCTCCCGCTTCCAAGGCTTGTCGGATGACTGAATTATCGGGCGATACTTCAATGCGTTGAAACTGGGGAGGAAGTTGATTTACTTCACAAGGGAGTTTGAGGGGCAAAACTCCGCCATTGTTGCTGATAGTTAAGTGGATGCGGCGCAGCCTTAGTTTCTTGACACCCTGAGATTTGAGACAGCTCTTGAGTTGCTGTTTCATCCAATTCACTCGTTTGCTGTCGGTAGCTGCGAGTTTATTCAGGCGTTCTGCTTCAGATTTACGTTGTTGGCTCAGGGCATGGCGGTTGGTAATGGCAGCGCAGTAGTTATCAACCTTGGAAAGCCATTGCTCGTAGGTACTACCCCGTTGTTCTAAGAGTTGTTGCACCGCTACTTCTAATTCGGGTGTGATTTCTTCACCTTCGATGTTGTCGATTAGCTTATCCAAGTCCTCCAGTTCTACAGTAAGTAAATGCAATGACTTAGTGCGCCCTCGGTGAGCCTCACAGCGACTGGAAATCAGAGCACGTTGGTCTGGGTTCATGTGTTGCCATGCTTGCTGCACAATTGAGTCGGTTTCAGGAGTTTCGGGGTAAGGAAGTTGCCCCAAGCGCAAACTTGAGGCATGATAGATTAGATCCTGCTCGCAATAATCAGATTTGTCGCGACTAATTGAAACTGAACTTCGGTCAACCCTATTGTTTCACCATCATCCGTACAGGCAGTAGCAATCACTTGACCGCCAAGTGCAATACTGCGACGAGTAATGCAGGTTAAGGGCAATTCCTTGTATAAGAATTCCTCATCACAGATTAGGTCTATCGCGGGATCTGGAAATTGATTCGGGACATATTCTATGAACGCAGGTTCACCTGCAATGCCCACTCGGTTTTGCAAATCTGCCAGTTCCAACTTTTCTTCTACTTCCAGCCGGTGGATTCCTGTTGAATTAATCAAAGCGTAGAGCATAGCTTACTCCCTATTTTTTACACCCTAGCGGTAGCCCTTTAATTTAAATTATTTGTATATTTAAAATTACTCTTGATATTAAGTTGATTTAGTATGACCTCTGCTTACCACTTAACCCGCCCAACTCTGGTGGTTAGTGCTATCACGCCCGCGATCGACCAATCATGCGGGTATTGCTTATAACGATGGCGTAATTACCAAGTGGGGTACGTTCGATAAGTGCTACTCCCACACCGAACTCAAACACTTTATTGAAGATACTTTGGGTGTACCTGCTCGGTATCTCACTCACAATACCTACACCGTTTCTTACAACTCTAAAGCTCTTTCCCTGATAATCTACCCAAGATTTTTTCCTTGAAAGGCAGCCTGTCCCCGCCATTTGGAGGGGGCTATTTTAATTATCCAAAACCACCGGATTTGGTGAGGTCAGACTTAAACTGAAGCCAATACTATCATTTTATAACGTAATAAAAGCCAGCATTTATGAAGAAAAAACCATCAATACCAGATGCGATTCTGGCTATAGATTTTGGCGGCTTATCTACTAGAGTTTTCTGCCAAAGCTCACAAGCAGGCAGTAAAGCAAACTCCTTTGTAATGGAATCGCAGGTGGGGCCAGTGAGCCAAGACATAGCCAATTGTTTCACACAACCCAACCTCGCATCAGCATCTCCCGAAAATATTGCTTGGGTGGCAATTGGTAATGAATGCCGAGCCGTTGGCTACCTGGCAGCAGCGCAATTCAATGCTCACATCGGTTTAGCGGGACTGAAGTACAGTAGCGCTTTGTACAAAGCTCTAGCAGCTTTGTGGGTAGTGTCGCGGAAGTTAGATTTAGGCAATCAATTTAGCGCTGCGATCTCCGTTTTCTTGCCCCCAGGCGAATTTAATGATTCCAAGCAATTTTTTGAGCTATTAAGTCAATACTCTGCTTTATTTGAAACACCCACAGGCAAGCTATCCGTCACCCTAGACAAAACCCAAGCTTTGCAAGAAGGTGGCGGCATTGCTTTGATCCACAACAGCAACTTAGGTTCAGCCTTCAAGCAGCGGGTAACTGCCTTTGTTATGGTAGGATTTCGCAATGCTTCGGTAATAGTTTCGGCACGCGGTGCTGTCGGTAAGGGCAAAACTTCAGACTTAGGAATGGTAAGGTTGGTGGATCTAGTTCAAGAGCGAACATCTAACTACGATGCTTCCCGTTTGGCTTTATCAATCGCTCAAGCGGGCGTAAGCTACAACCGCCCTTACTTTTACCGAATTGCTCGGAATCGAGAGGAGACAGCGAAAGATCGAGAAGTTGACCAATTGATTGAAGCAGTCAAGCTGTCTCGCTTCGACTACGCTCGAATGCTATCTCATTGGATTAATGAAGTGCTGCCGCCCGATTTAGATGAAATTGTATTTTGCGGGGGGACTTCTGAATATATGAAGCCAGAACTGCGAAATCAGTTTTCTCATTATTCGCTGTCTTGGCACGCAGGCATAACAGTGCCAAAAACACTTGACCCGGATGGTTTAGGTTGCCGCATAGCTGATGTTTACGGACTATTTTCTTACTTCAAATCTCAGTTTGAGGTACTGAGGCAAAGCTCTGTTGCGGCAACTTCTCAGAGGGCAGAAGATACAACTTCTACTTCAGGAGATGCTCCACTTCCTCCAACTGATATACAGAGTGTAAAAGAATGTGCTGAACAATCTATCAAGCCCAAATCTGAACAATCTGCCAAGCCAAAATCTGAACAACCTACTCACCCAAAATCCGAGCCACCTACTCAATTAAAAATTGAGCAATTTACTCACGCTAAATCGGAGCAATCTACTGAACAAAAATTTGAGGAATCTACTGAACAAAAGACTGAAGATATTACTGAACAAAAAATTGAAGAACCCGCTGAACAAAAATTTGAGGAAGCCACTGAACAAAAGACTGAAGATATTACTGAACAAAACAGTAAAAACGGCGCTCAACAAAAGGCTGATTCAAGTATCAAACATAGCTGCTTAGATGATTCTAATAAATGGAGTGAGGAGGAGGAGTCGTCCAATACAGAACCTTCATTAGAGGAATCAGAAGCAAACTTAGATGCAGCTCTCTTATTGGGAGGACCCTACCGAGGTGCTGGAAAGAAGGTGAGGAATTATGCCTAGAAAACGTTACAAGGAATTTTGCTGGCGCTGTCAAGTTTTGCCAGATTCCGAAGACGCTATCTTGCTATCTTACCTGCAAAATCATCCTTTTTTTAGTTTACAGGAAACGATTTTACCTCTAATCAAAGCGCGGTGGCTGTTAGCATCATTACGCAATAGCGGTAGTCATTCTAGTACAGAGTTAGAGTATTTGAGGCGAGAAAGCATTAATTTTTTGCTTAGGCAGATAGATGAAGTTTGCCGAGATGCGGGATTTAACTGTACCGAGTTAGGAGCAATTGCCCCTGGTATTTCTTCGGGTTTAATTCCTTTAGCTACTTTCCCTCACTTATCGAATTCAGGTGCATCTATTGCTACGGAATTAACTGCCCTTGAGAGTTCAAATCCCGCAAGTTTGCCCGAAGAAAAAGAAGCAGAGGAATTTTCGGGAGAAGTTGAGTTTGAAAACAGCGCATTTAACTTAGCTGGTTTCGATCCAGCAATGGTCGGGCCTAGCTTTAGTTAAAAATTATTAAGTCTTGAATAGACATCCAGCAAGGAGGAATGAAATGACTAACATGATTCACTTGGTTGACGGCGAGAAAGGTGGCGTTGGCAAGTCGATGCTAACTCGGATTCTGGTTGAATTCAATCAGAAGTATGAACTGCTGTACACGTTAATTGATGGTGATTTTCAAAATCCTGACGTGCAGCAGCGCTATCCTGAACACAATGCAAAAATCGTAGCTTTAGTTGAAGATGAAGAGAAGTTTTTCGATATCGATATTATTTTTGAAACAGCAGTAGAAACTCCTGTGATTGTCAATTTACCAGCTCGGGTTTACAGCATTATCAACAAATGGATTGACGAAGCTAATTTAACCTCTCCTGATTTTAAAGAGCAGTCAGGAGTTGATGTATGCAAGTGGTTTATTTGCGGTGGCACGACGGACAGCATTGAGATGTTTATTGACTCTTTCAACTACTTTGAAGGTCAGCTTAATCACATTTTTGTCCGCAATTTTGGAGTTTGCAAAGATTGGTCGCACGTACAAAGCCATAAGGAAATGAACAAGCTCATTAATAATTACCGAATTCCTGTGGTAGACTTGCCGGCGCTGAGTGCAAGAGAGCGCAAGTTTATTGATACGAAGCGGTTGTCATTTTCTCAAGCAATGAAACACTCTGAATTCTTCTTGATTAGTCAGCAGCGATTGCATACTTTTCTGGAAGACTGTTTCCGTCTGATAGAAGATGTAGGTTTGTTTAACAACGCACCCAATCGCAATAAAAAAGAAGTTATCGCTCCCTATGAACAAAAAAAAAATGAGGAAATGCAGAGAGAAAATGAGCAACAAAATGAGTAACTAAATAAGCAACAGGTTGTAAAGTCTCAGGAGGCTGTAATTTGTAAAAAAGGTATCGTAAGCTTTTAAGAATCTAAATTAAGGCTTACGCACACACTCTACTGATAGGGTGTGCCGAAACCAGCCCGCTGGCTGAGTGCAATCAACGCAGTTGTGTTATCCCAGGCGTTGGATATTAGCAATAAACGTTGTTTATTGCGTTTAAATTCTGAAAAGAAGAAGATTGATCGATCGCCCGCTACGAAATTTCCAGGGTTTCAAAAACTTCTTCACCACTGGGTCAGCGGGCTGGGTGTGCCGAAACACATCTTAATACTACAGATAGTGTCTAAACCGATAATTTGCGGGTATTCCTGTAAATTTTACAGTCAATGGGTGATGAACTCGTTAGGAGACGGACAAAATATGAGTTCACACTATAGAATGCGCGATGCAGAACAGCATAAAGATTAGGATTTTGATTAGGTAGGAGGTTAAATGTCCGATCGACTTTTAGAAGAACTTTCCGAAGTTGACTCTGAAGAGTTTGGCGAGATATTGGAAACGCCAAGGGAACAGGGCAGACTTAATAATACCAAAAATAATTCCATACAATCCGCTGAAAATTCGCAAAATTTGCCCGATTCTCCAGATACAGTCCTAGAAGATGCAGTAGAAGAAAAGTTGAAATCAAATGGGAGTAAGCTAAATGAAGAGCAGTTTTGGGAACTCATAGACGATGATTCGAGGGAAAGAGAAGCTCTGAACAGAGATCCTTTATCTGCCCCTCCCATGTACGAGAGAGATACTGAGTCACTAATCAGCCAGGTACTCAAGGGCAAAGACTCCAAATTTCGCTCTCATGTCATTCAGACAGCTTACCGATACGGTCTCAATAAAAATGACCCGCTTTTTATCGTATTGCTGGCTACAGGTCAACTCGAACTGCTGTTAGAAAAAAAACCGCAAGAGATTGACCAGTTTTTCAAGAATTGGCAATCTCAATGGCAAGGTGATTTGAAAGATTCTCAAGCTGTTATTTCTCAAGAACTGGAACAAGTTCGCCAGCTTACTGAAAATTGGGAAAAAGAAAGCAGGGAGTTTTTAGAACGGCAGGGAAAAGCGGCTGTTAAGGTGCAACATCGCCACATTTCCAACTCAGTTTACACCCTAGTGCGACAAGCAGCTTTAGAGAAAGTTGCTCACGATATTTGGTCGGTGATTTTTGGGAGCGGGGTAGTGTTAGGGGCAATGGCGATTGGCGCGTTTATCGGGTTAGCGCTGCCCCGGTTCATTCCAGCGCCTGAACTCGACCCAAAAGGGCCGCGCCAGCTCACTTTAGAACAAGCCGTAGCGCTCGAATGGGGGCTGAGCAAAGAGGGTCAGTTTGCTCGCAAGAACGCGGATACAATTCAGTGGGCAACAAGCAATGAAGGGAAATATGCTCGCCAATTTATGAGCTGGAATCAAGCTTTGTTGAGCGAGAAAGGTGGCAAAAAACTGTGTGAAACTGAGATAAATCGATTGGGGGTGACGCTGACAGTAGAGGGTAAACCTGCACAAAAAGGATTTTGTACTTTGTGGATTCGCTCCCCTCAAGAACGAGAGTTTGTTCCTTGAGGGCAAATACTAAAGTCTTGAGTGGGATGTAAATAAGTTAGCTTAACAGGAGAAATCTATGATTGCCAATTTGAACAATCAGCCGTTACCTGACCAAAATCAGAAGCAAGTGCAGTCGCAAATATCGGGTGTTTTAGTTGCACTAAACGACCCATTCGATGAGATGGTTTGGGATTACTGTTTGAGTCAAACATACCCAATATCGGAACAGATTAATATTGTACTGAGTGCTTTCTGGGGGCCGTTTGCTGCCAAAAATGCTAGCAAGTCTCCTGAGCGAGTGCGAGCAATAGCTTGTTATTCACTGCAACAATTAGCAGCTCAACAAAAATTGATTGACTCAGTGTTTGAACTGTCAAGTGAATCAACTAAAATTTCCGAAGTTATTGCTGTTCCCAAAAGGAAAAATAGTTGCAAGGTACTCAATCAAGCTTGTGTTTGTTCTCAATCTGTTCTAAATACTGCAATTCGGTGGGAGTAAGAGCCGTTGTTCTTTCTAACAAGTTGAGGATTTCTATCTCAAAAGGATCTAGATTTCCTAATTTGTGAAGTCGGTCAGTGCGATCGCAAATTTCTTGAAGTCCGGGTTGATTTTCGAGCGGCCTGGCGGTGAGAGCCGAGTGTTTGAAGGTATGCAAATTCATGGCAAGAGTAGGGATGTGCCGCATCCACACGGTAGCCGTTTTCTCGCCCACTGACTGAATGCGGCCTAACCTGCCGTTAACGTCTTGGCGATCGGGCGCGTACACTTCCACCAAGGAACCAATTTTGAGCGTCAGGTGGTGGGCGATCTTAGGTTCGCCTTCAGGTTTTACTTTTTTGTCGCGCCCCTGTAAAGTTTTGGCAACCTGAGCGGGATTGCTGCGAGTGTCGTTTGCCAAAGCGATGACCTGCTTCTTGGTCAGCCCAGCAGAGCGATTCAGTATTTTCCACTTCACTTCGTCCCCTCCAATAAAACTGAGAGCATCCACAGCTCGAGTAAATTGGGCATCCCGGTAAATCGTTCTGGGGGAAGCTTTGAACCGTTCTCCTAACTCTCGTGCTGTTTTGTCTGTCAAGCTGCCATTTTGAGAGCTTGCTCCTTCTGGCATTGTTTTGTCTGTCAAGTGGTCATTTTGACAGCTTGCCTCATCTGGCATTGTTTTGTCTGTCAAGCTGCCATTTTGACAGCTTGCTCTATCTGGCGATACTTTGTCTGTCAAACTGTCATTTTGACAGTTTGCCGAACGCTTGCCCCCGTGAGATTCCTTGGTCAGCTCGTACCAGGTGCCGCGCAGGTAGCTAACGGATTCTGGCGTCAAGCTGCGCCGTCCCAGTTGGTTGGCGATCGTCCAGACCTTGACTGCATTCCGACTGTCAAAAGACATCTCTACAATTTTGTATGGTATGCCGTGCGCGGTACAGATGGCGAACCTGTTGTGGCCGTCGATGAGAAGCTTTTCCTCGGCCCAGACTACTAACGGATCGTGGCATCCTTCCTCCAGAATGCTCGCTTGCAGGGCGGCTTTTTGGTCTTTACTCAGGGGAGGAATGAGAGATTGAAATTCGGGGTCGATTCGCAGTTGTTTCGCAGCACAAGAGGTACACCCTCCAATACCCCCCGGGAAAACAATTAACGCTTGCGGCTCCCGATCGTCTGCTTCTGATTGCATTTGACGCATTCCTGGCGAGTTTGTTGAATGCAAGGCTCGCCCGCGCTCGACCGCAACCGGAGTAGGGGAGTCAGCGCGGGCAGGAATTTTCTTGAACTATTCAACACTAACATAGTTATCGTCGAGAAGCCTCCAGAAAATGCGAAAATAGTAAAAAAAAGGAAATGCTATCCACGCTATGTCACCTAGGAAAGGAATTCACCCCCATCCCAACTCACTAGCCAACCTCAACCGCTCTGGGGGACAACCCCGCTATGAAGAACCCAAGAAGCAAAGAAATATTCAGGTAACATCGGTAGGATGGGAAGGAATTCGCGCGATCGCCATTGAACGCGGATTGAGTCTCAACGAGTTGATAGAACAGATTGGCCGGGGTCTGATTCCCCTTGGCAATGGTGAAAAAAGTAACTAATTGCCAGATATGGAAAGAGAGGTTAGAGCAAAAAAACTTTCTATCAACTAGTTACGAGAAGTTTTATTAATAGTAACAACGGTGTTTTTATCGGTTAAAAAATGTTCTAACTTACGGTATTGTGCCCTGCCAATATATCAGGAAAAAATATAATGGTTCAATCACCTCCAAAACTTATAACTGTTGATGAATTTATTACAAGCTACGGCGACAGCGATTGCTACGAACTGATTGATGGTGAATTAACCGAAATGGAACCAACAGGGCCGCACGAACAAATATCCGGTTTTCTGGGACGAAAACTGAATGTAGAAATTGACCGCCTGGATCTACCCTACCTTATCCCCCCTCGCTGTCTCATCAAACTATTAGGAACAGCAACAGCATTTCGCCCCGATGTGCTTGTATTAAACCA
This sequence comes from Microcoleus sp. B4-C1, assembly GCF_036705285.1. Lineage (NCBI taxonomy): Bacteria > Bacillati > Cyanobacteriota > Cyanophyceae > Oscillatoriales > Microcoleaceae > Microcoleus > Microcoleus sp. B4-C1. The sequence goes on from NZ_JAUBUC010000001.1 coordinate 112,772, forward strand.
AACTCGACTAATTAATGAACCTTTGTGGCAACAAGAACCTGTAATTACATCAGGTTCCTCAATTAAACTGATTGCTGAAGTCGTTAGCACCAACTGGCAGAACGATTACGCCCGCAAAGTTGAAGATTACGCCATACTAGGAGTGCCTGAGTATTGGATTGTTGACTATCTGGGCATTGGCGGCAGAGAATATATTGGCAAACCCAAACAGCCGACAGTTACAATTTGTACGCTGCGAGAAGACGAGTATCAAAAACAGTTGTTTCAAAATGACGATCGGCTTATTTCATCAATCTTTCCCGACTTGCAATTAACCGCACAAAAAATCTTCGCTGCCGGCAGATATGCTGCTATGTAGCTTATATCCAGGTAACGTCGGTAGGATGGAGGAAATTCGTGCGATCGCCATTGAATTGGGATTGAGTCTCAACGAGTTGAGCGAACAGATTGGCAAGGGTCTGATTCCCCTTGGCGCTGAAGAAAGTAACTAATAGCTTGGTCAGGAAAAGGAGGGTTCATTCAAAAAAACTTTCTATCAACTCGTTACCAGAAGTTTTTTTGAAAAAGAACACTAATTTAGTCGTTGATTCTCCGAGCATTTTAACTAGCTTTCAAAATTTGCTCAATTAGGGAGACAACTTGCTGCGGTCGATGCTCAAAGTGCTTCTTAATTTGAAATTTTAACGAATCTGCTGGCACATCTTTTTTGTTTAGTTTCAGGCGAATATGCTCACTTCGTGGGAGAGTGGAATTGAGCGCTCGAATAACGGTGCGGCATTGTCGGAGACTCAGGCTAGCGACTTGAATGAAGGGTAGATTTAATGTGTCGGTATCGAGTTGAATATTAGAAGCAAATTCGGCTTTAAGTTGTAGCGAAGAGGTGAGGCGCTGTTCTTCTGTGGGTTCTGGAGTTGCTGCCGATTCGGTAACAGCAGGAAAGGAAGCAATTTCATTGAGAAGAGGCACAAAATCTGGGGCAAGTTCTGCTGAGAGTTTTTCAGAATGATTCATCCGCTTCGATGCTAACAGCGTAGCGAGATAGTGAACAATTAAGCCACCGTAACCAAAAATTACCACAGTTTCAATTGTGAGGGTGAGAAAATGCTGAATATGTTCGTACATGATTATAATTTATTTGCAAGTGGAACATCTCTCAAACGCGCTCGCGTTTAATATCAAAACCTTACTAAAGCCTTCTGAGAATGCGATCGCAAATATCGCAAACGGAACTAATGCGGTGGGTGGGCGGGCAAATAAAATCCTGCTCCAAGCAGGATTTTATCCCCTTTATCGGGGGTCGTCATTGATTACTTGACAAAATCATCAATCTCTTCATTATCGTCAGTTGCCTTTTTCTTATGAGAAGCTTTGACTGCCGATTCGATATAACGGAAGTGCAAGTCAATCACAGCTTGCTCAGATGAAAGCCAGTAAACGTTGCTCAAGATTTCTTCAAGCATCTCGTCAGCCGAGTAGCCTTCATATTGCTTGTTAAACCAAGTATTGAACGCTTCCCAGTCAAGAGCTTTACCTTTCTGCAACTGTCGCTGTTTGGCACGTCCCGTTAACTCGCGGGCAACGTGCAAAAACATCTCAAAGCGCTGTTCTTCAAGAGTTTCTGCAAATTGCTTTTGCATCGGAGTTGGAGCGGATTTGCGATTAGCCATGATTAACCCTCAAGCGTGTTTTTTTTCACAACTAAAGCGACGGCAGTCTGCTAATTACAATTAATTCAAAAAAAATAGTGGTGGGTGAGTGGGTAAAATTAAATTCACAATCAAGGTCAAAATTTCCTTGATTGTGAATTTGTTGGGTCTGCTTCCCAGAGCGTCCTGATTCGGACGGTGGCGACAATCATTACCCAGCATCGCGATTCGTGGAAAAGGCCTCGATAGAGGCAAAAAAATGCTCTGCTTTTTCAGCAGAGCTTTCTAATCAAACTTTAGCAATTATTCGTCGTCTTCCTCAAATTCTTCCTCTTCGTCTAAACTAAAATCATCCTCCTCATCGTCATCATCCTCATCCTCATCGCCTTCCTCGTCTTCGTCTTCGTCATCAATTTCATCGAGTATGTCATCAATTTCATCATCTTCATCATCGAGCTCGTCATCATCATCGAGTTCTTCAGTATCTTCTTCTGAGGATTTAGCTAACTCGTTGCGACGCTTTAAGCTTTGAGCATTGAACTCCATTAAATCGGCAATGGCAGCTTGCGGGTTGTCAGCAATTGTATCGTAAATTTGGCTCATCGCTAAGGCAACAACTTCGACATCATACTTGAGTTCCTCGGGTCGGCCAACTAGCTTGGGAAACACAGTATTGTTCCACTCTTGCCAGTCGAACTTTTTACCATTGCCATTGCCGTTGCGCTTGTTCAACTGAGCTTGAATATCCAATCCCAGTTTTTCGCGAATTGCGTGGCCAACCTTTGTCGAAATACGGCTATCGCGACGCTGAATTGTCACACCGTACTTCTTATGAATTGTATTGCGAATCTGTTTGACTAGCTCGCCAGCAAGTTGCTCCGGGCTGAGGTTAGGTTGAGGTTTTGATTTGGCTCCATTGTTACTGCTAACTGTTTGACTGTTCTGTTTTTCAGGTGGCTTAGATTTAGCAGGCACTGGTGAATGAGAGCGAATGGGAGTGGCGGCGGTTTGCTTTTTACTTGTGACCATGATTGACAATTTAACTTGCATAACATCAATTTATTAGTGCCGTTAGGCACAATTACCCCCTCCAATTGAGGGGGAAAACTTCGCTCATTAGCAGGACGCTAATTTTTAATTATGTTAGTTAAAGTTTTATGTTAAACATCCTCTATTTAGATGTATAAATTCATGAAATATTTCACGATCTCGTCTAATTTAAGAGCGACTCAAACTCCAATATTTGCCCTCGAATATTACAGTGCAGATCGCCAAAAAATATTGTCATCATTTCATCAGTACGCCAGTGAGTGTGGTTTACCTGTTTATTATTGGAATCCTGGCTATGCAACTCTTCAACAGGTGCGGTGTTTGGATAAACATCTCCCGAATTTAGGTTGTCATTCAGATATGACAAGCGTTTCAGATATTTCCCAGATGTATAATAGTGAATGCGTCTTATGTAAAACTGAGCTATCTGTCGAGAGTGATGTGCTGCAATTTCTGCTGGAAAATGACTGTCCCGGTATCTTTTTGTTAGAGGATATTTTGGAATCAGCCAGTACCGACCAGCCTCTTATCCGCCGTTATTCTCAATTGGCTAACGCATTCTTTGAGCTGAAAGGGCGTTCAGCCGAGCAATATTGGGTACTGCTGGGCGAGTACATCCAACTGCCATCAAAGCTAAGGCCATTAATTCCTCTACTCAAATGCCCGTTACCAGATCGTTTTGAAGTCGAAGTTCTTGTAGATAATTTTTGCGATCGCAATTGTTCCCTTGATTTTGGTTCAGATGCGGTAGCTGCTAAAAAACGGCTGGCTGTTTCTAGTCTAGGGCTGCCAACTGCTGAAATTGAATTAGTGTTAGATCGATCGCTCTCTGTGACCGCTTCAGTTGTCCAAATCGCACAGTTGGTATTGGAGCATAAAATATCGCAACTTCGAGACCAGGGGTTGGAGTTCATTGCTTCTCCAGACGTGCCTCATGCTGGCGGTTTAGATTTATTAGACGCTTATTTGAGCGAAGTCGTAAAGCTGTCAGAAGCTGATGCCAAGAAATATCACCTCAGACCTCCCAAAGGAATGCTGCTGTGGGGGCCGCCGGGGACGGGCAAAAGTTTGAGTGCAAAGCTAGCTGCTAAGAAGCTAGGTTATGCGCTTTTAGCAGCAAGTTGGGGCAATATTATAGGTTCCTCTAATCCAGATCGCGCTCTCAACAAAATGCTGGATACAGCAGATAATTTGGGCGGCTGCGTGTTGTTCTTTGACGATTTTGACAAGGGTTTTTCTGGCTGGGAATCAAATGCTGATGGCGGTGTAGCTAGGCGGCTGTCGCAGAAATTGCTCACCTGGATGCAGGAACATGAGAGCCCCGTGTTAATGTTAGCTACTGTTAACCGCTTAGAAATGCTGCCGGCTGAACTTATCCGCAGATTTGACGACGGCGGAATCTGGTTTGTGGATTTGCCACACAGCGGCGCTCGCTATGAGATTTTCAATTTGCACTTAGCTAAGTATTTCCCAGAGCAGTTTGGGGAAGGAAAAGAGAATCTTTGGAGCGACAGGCAGTGGTATTCATTACTATCTGATTATGCCGGAGCAACGAGTGCTGAAATTGCGATCGCAGTAAAGCGCTGTGCTGAACGAGCCTATTGTGAAGGGCGACCGGGTAAAATTGAATTGGCCGATTTGCGTTATCAGAGAACTCAGTTTGTGCTGTCGTCTGAGCGTTCTTCTGAAGATATCCAGGGGATTCGCAACAAAGCGTCCTTTGCTCGGCCTGCTTCTGGGAGGGATGGGTCTAAATTTGCGGCGGGAGAGCAAGAGTTATTCGAGTATCGGCCATCTGCTTACGATAAAACTTGAGTGCATGATAAATCGCAATAGCATCGGTTCGTTTTTTCCCTACTCCCACTCCCCAATCTTTCCCCGTTAATCTCTTACCCTCCCCAACTTTCCATCACTTTAATTTCTACCTCGCAAGGAATCGGAGAGAGAAATTTATTCCCGGCTCTCACCATACCTTTTTTAAGCAAGGCTTTAACTGGCCTCACTTCTTCAAGAGGACACTCTATTAAAATTTCATCGTGAACCACACAAATCAGTTTAGCATCCGTGCAGCTTAGAGGTGAAAAAATGAGAGCAAGAGCGAGTTTAGTAATGTCAGCGCTCATCCCTTGAATTGGGTTATTTAGCATTTCGTTAAGCAGTGGTTTAGTATCTTTTGACCATAATCTCCTTCTGCCTAAGACTGTCCGACTCTCTCGAATATCTCGGCTCCAGGCGCTCCGAACTTTGCCGTGAAATTGTTTGATACCTGTATAGGATTCAAAGAACTTCTTACGAAAGTGTGAAGCTTGTTGCAGCGTTAAAGTGACTCCATGCTCTGCTTGAGCCATAGTCTTAAATTTCGTAACTCCCATGCCATAAATTAAACCGAAGTTAATAATTTTGCCGAGCTGTCTGTCTTCGACAGTAATTTTAGATAAAGGTTTTGCTAGCACCAAGGAAGCTGTGAGAGAGTGCAAATCTTCCCCTTTGGAGTAAGCTTTCACCATCGTGCGATCGCCCGAAACCTTCGCCATGATCCGCAGTTCAATCTGGCTGTAATCGGCTTTGAGCAGGACGTAACCGGGTGCAGCTTTAAAACACTGTCGGGTTTCCTTATCTCTGGGGATATTCGTTAAATTTGGCTCTCGACAACTAAACCGTCCTGATCTAGCACCAATCTGAAACCAATTGGGATGAATGCGCCCTGTAATCGGGTGAATGCGTTCAGGTAAACCCAGAGTAAAAGTATCGATACGAGCCGATAAACTGCGATATTCTAACAGTGCTTGAATAACGGGATACTCGCCTTGCAAAGGAATTAAATGTTGAGAGCTAGTGGAAGTAACAGGAATACCTTTCTCTTGCAAAGCCGCTAAGACTTGCTTGGGAGAGCGAGGATTAATTGTATCCGTAAATTCGGGCAGCAGAGAGATTTGTTGATTAGGGTTAGGTCGATGGAGTTGTGAATTAATTTGTTTTAAAAGAGAGTCGCGTTCATGACAGAGCTTCACTCCCAAAACTTTCCACTGTTCTCTATCTAAAAGCATTCCGTTGAGTTCCATAGAAGCCACCGCAGGCAGACAAGCAAACTCTAGTAAAGCAGTTTTCCAAAGCTTAGAAGCTTTCAGTTTTTGTTGCAGAGCAGCAGCCAGCGGGAATAAGATTGCAGCATCGGTAGCAGCATATTGGAGTTGAGCGAGTGTTAAGTTTGCCGACCAATCGCTAACTTGCTGCGTTTTGTCTAGCTTTACTTTCAACAAATTCTCAGTGACAGCATCTAGGGACAAATGGCGTTTTAGTCCAGCCGTCAGCACTCGGTAAGCCAAATAGGTATCGAAAAAGGGTTTGGATGGTTCCAGTCCGGCAAAAGCGAGCATTTGCCATTCAAATTTGAGGTTGTGACCTACCTTCAGTGCAGGACTCGCTAAGAGCAAGCGTAATGGTTCGAGGGAACTCGGTTCAATGGCCCATAAATCTACAATGATTACTGGATGGTCAGGAATGGCAAGTTGTAACAATCTAATTTTGGCTTTGTAGGGGTCAAGCCCTGTCGTTTCGCAGTCTATACCGATAATTTTTGCTTGTTGGAATGGTTGAAGAGCTGTTTCAAGATTGAAAGCAGTATCGATCAGTTGATAAGGAGTTTTAAGTGTAACTTGCAAATGAGCTATTTTAAGTTTGTCTGGACTCAAAACAGTTGGGATAGCGGTTGATTGTTTCTGCTCTTTTAGTGGATTAGGTTTCATAATTAGTTCCGTTTATAAAAAAGTGAAAGAATATCGTTGTGTCAATAATGCACAAAATTTAACTATTTTTAAGGAGTTTTCGACATTAGGTAGCTTGAGGATGATGGGTTTTATTTGGGAAGTATACGAGTTATAAGTCTGTTTTTTGTAAATCAATTTAAGTCCTGAACTTTAGGAATAAGGTAAGAGACATAAAGGATGGCGGTTGGTCTAAAAAAACCAGCCAACCCTGGTTTTGATTGAAAATAGTGGCCAACTTTAGAGCTGGCAACAGTTGTTTTGACTATCCCAAGTGCGGCCTAAAAGGTCGCAGCTAGGACTTACGCATTGACAAAACAACCAAACAGTGCATTGATAAATAATTGTCGTCTCCTTTCTAAGTATGGAACAATGAGAAAAATAACTAAACCCTCTACGGCACAATGCAACGCCGACCTTTACACCTTATTTTTGTTGTCAGAACCCAAACTGGGAGGATGTAGCAGATTATCAGAGATATTGGGAGATGTTTCTCACGATTCTATCAATCGGTTTTTGTTAAGAGAAAGGTATGAGCCGAAAGACTTATTCAGTCAGATAGAGAAAATAATCAACTTGACAGGAGGGATACTAAGTGTAGACGATACAGTCATAGAAAAGATTTACTGTTACCCTAAAAATGCCGACTTGATTAGTTATTTTTGGTCAGGCAAAGCTCATAAAACTATTATTGGTTTAAATTTAATCACCCTATATTACAGCGATATTAATGGTAAATCAGCGCCAATAAATTACAGAATATATGACAAAAAGGAGGGAAAAACCAAAAACGATTACTTTAGAGAAATGGTGAGCGAAATAATAAGCTGGGGAGTCAAGCCAAGAATAGTAACAGGAGATAGTTGGTATTCAGGAGTGGAAAACTTAAAATTTCTAAAAAACCAGAAATTGGGTTTTCTATTCGGAATTGAAAAAAATAGGACTGTCTCAAATGAGCCACATAATTATTGCCAGGTAAGCACTCTGGTCATTCCTGAATCAGGATTAAGAACTCATTTGAAAGAATTTGGATTTGTAAAAGTGTTTAGGAAAAGCTTTAAAGAAGAGGCCTCTAGACACTACATTTTGTATTTGCCAGACGAGTCAAAGATTCAGGAGATAACAAGAGATGAATTTCTCACAATTCATGATACTCATTGGGAAATTGAAACCTTTCATAGAGCCATCAAACAAGTATGTGGAATTTGTCGTTTCATGGTGAGAGACACCTCGGCAATCAAGACTCATATATTTTGTTCACTTCAAGCATTTGTAAAATTGGAGTTTATGCGGTCTGAAAAAATAATTAGTAACTGGTATGAAGTCCAAAGAAATCTATTCACTTCAGTTATACGTGAGCATATTTTGGCAAACCGATTCAGTGATGGCATTGTCTAGAATACATAGATGATGTTTTTTGTCAATGCGTAAGTCCTAGCAGCCTGGTTTGCCATCTGGAATCTTTTTACAAACGGCTGCGTTAGCGTCTGTACGATTAGCTTTTGAAAAAGATTTTTAGAGGGAGGTGAGTTGGAAAATATTGCTTGAATTGAAATTTTAAAATTATGACATATAATGTAGTTGTCACAATAATTAGGTTTGGCAATTGAATCGCCCTATCCAGCTTCTTCGAGTTCGAGATCGACAGGTAGTTAATGCTATCCTGACATCCGTTACTGAGAAGCATTTAGAAGATGCGACAACCCTGTGGCAACCAACGCTTCGAGGGAGTGGAGAAGAAGATGAATACTGGAATTGGGTTAGTAAAAGCTATAGAACTCAGTTTTTACCAGGAGATGAACTATATGCCATTGAGTGTGATGGCATAACTCAGGGTTTAATGACTATCGATATTTTAAAAAAACGCTGCTATATTGAGTCTCAATTGAGACGAAGATTGGTGTACGTCAAAGCCTTAGCAACGGCTCCCTGGAATCGACCAGCTATTAGCAATCCTCCCACTTATAAAGGAGTAGGTGGAACTCTAATAGATTTTGCGATTGCTCGTAGTGAGGAACTAGAATACCAAGGAAGGATAGGCTTCCACGCACTGCCTGGTGCGCTAGTATTTTATAGAAAGTTGAAAGTGGGGCTGCTAGACTGCGGTCCAGATCCTGAAGAACCCGACAATCTTAATTACTTTGAAACATTAAGGAAAGACAAATGAGTAACTCAATCCCCTCCCAGCCCCAATCCACAATAGATGATACAACCAGTTATCCGCGCTTGATGGAACTGATAGAAGCAGAAGATGCAGCTAATGGAGAAGTTGGCTGCGGTCGGAATTTGGGTAATAAACCTTCACTTTATCTAAAAACCTGCGGTATCAATATCTCTGATGAAAAGCTAAGAAATTTGTTAAGGGAGTATTTAGGTCATTTATTGATGGAGCTAGATTTTGACTCAATCATCAACCAGGTGAGTCATTTCGTAGAGTCATTAGTCGTGCAGGAACACACTCAATTAGAGCAGACAAGACCAGCATTAATGCTCTTAGAATCAGTTTTTGAGCAAATTCCTGCGAAAGAACTCAAACAATGTATTGAGTCAGAATTGGGGGAGTTTTGTTCGGAAACTGCGATCGAGCAAATTGTTCAGTACACTGGTCAAGTGATTTACTATTCACTTCTCCAACCTCGACATAAGTGGCCCAAACCTATTTGGGTACTAAGTGCTCTTGAGAAGGTGTATATTGCTCAGGCATCTAGTTTAGATGCAGCAATTGCCCAAGTTAAAGCACAATATTCCCACGAAACCGGAGAGCTGCAAGTAATAAAAGTCGGAGGTGTTCTCGCACCAAACCAAGTGATTTGCTTGGACTTAATGAACAAATTTTAAATAAAAAATGGGGAAGGAATTTGGTAGCTTTAAACGTACCCCAAGCTGCGTCATATCCCCTCTCTTAAGCATGGGTATTCTTTAGCTTTTAGTTCCTACTCTCTCTTAAAAGACATTTTTACAGGTTTCATAGCATTGCCCAGTGCTGAGAGCCGTTAGGTAACTTTGATAGAGCTGCCCCCTCCATGTGGAGGGGGTAATTTTTACTGAACAAAATCGCTCATAGGAATGAAGTTGCAGGAACTCGATGCGATTTAAATTGGAATTGTTCACCACATGAACTCATAAAAACCATGCATAATTCATCGATTGAACCTAATTCTGGCTATAACAACTCCGGTTACGAATCGGAACCCGATTTGACTGTTGGTTACTCGTCATCTAAAGAAGTTCGTCAAGGTAATTTTGACAACGCTTACCAAGAAAATGTGTATGACTTGTCCAACCTAGCAGATACTCCTTGGACAGATTCAGCAGTCCGCCCGAATCCACAGCTTGAGCTGGAGCTTGATTAAAGAAAAAAGCGAAGATGGAGAAATGCAGTCCAGGACGCACTATCAACCTAAAAAACCCAGTTTCTCGTTCTCATGTTCAACCTAGAATGACGGAATTACATAGAAAGAGCGGGTTTTTGGGTAATTCCTAAAAGGGAGAGGAAAAGAGGGAAAGAGAAAGAGAGGGAGAGAGGGAGAGAGGGGGAGAGGGAGATTTAGCTGATGGCTAATTTCTGCAATACTGCTCTATTTTTCGTAATGTTTTAAAAACCGTTTAAAGTTTTTCCAAATTAGAAAGAATAGAGCAGCTTTTTTTACCGGATTTGAGTTAACATCCATAGGATTCCCATGAACAGTCCAAAGCAGTTAAAAAAATTAAGCCAGGTAGGCTCGGCTTTAATAGCTGCCAGTACACTCTGCCTAATTTTTGCTTTCATCTGCATTACTTTCTTAAGCTTTCCATCACTTGCTAGCGCCAGTTCCTTACCTACTAAAATTTGGGAAAAAGAGCAATCTAGAGTTTTGCAGCCAGATTGGAGCCAGATTACCTTTAGTTCCCTGCCCGCAGTTGCTAGTTCTGGAAGTTCTGGCGATCGAAGCTGGCAAGCCGGCACTTCTGTTGACAACATCTTGAAGCTGGGGGACATCAACGATGTAAAACCTGAAATTCTGTCTTTGCAAGCAATTGAACAATTGGCACTAGGGGATATCAATTTAGAAAATATCAGCTTGTCAGCATTTCCCTTAGCTGGTAAGCAAACTGTCGGTCACTTGGCTGAAATTGTTCCGAATCTAGGCCAATTTCAATTGAGCGATGTTCCTCCAATTGCTTCTTTATCTTCTCAAATAGCCGCAGTGAACCCTAACATCAACCAATTACCAATTGGTCAAGCTGTAAAACAAGTACCGCAACTAGCGCAGGCAAAACTTAACCAAATTGACCTATCTGAGTTTGCGATCGCCCAAATCCCCAATCTTAATAGCGTAAATTTAGAACAGTTCTCTGGCTGGTCAGAGGAACTCATCAGCAATATTCCGCTGCTGAGTCAAGTCCCGCTTTCTACTTTTCCGGTTCCTATTGCGTCTATTGGCAGCACAATCATGCGAATTGACATGATTTACAGTCGGTACGAGAGCAAGCGCAATAACACAATTTCTGGTTCTGATGTAGAAGGATTTGCGGTAGCCTGCGAGAAAGATTGCGCTTATATCGAACTCGACGACATGGAAAACGTCGGTCGCCGCGCCACAGGGCCGCTAGAAGGCAAGCAGTGGATTAGCGGCAAATATCAGGAAGTGCGAGGTGGTTCTGGCTGTTTGACCGGTTGGGAACCGACGGGCCGGCATCTTTTTGGGGAAGTGTTTAAAGTAGTGGTAATGGAACCGTCAGAAACCAGCGATACTGTTGACACGGCTCTGTACTTCAGGTTTAGTTTGCCCTGCGGCAAATCGCCTTACATTATTGGTCCGGTTCCGTTTCTCAGTTACAGCGTTAATTCGCCTATGTTTGTCGGTCGATTAGAGGGCGGTTCTTCTAACAGTATTTCGCGTTCAAAAGGCGTCGCATCTGAAACAAAACCTTCAAAGCCGCTGAGTTCAAATCAAACTAAAGAAAACCCTTTACCAACTCAGCCTCTACCTGAATCCAAGCGAGAGTGCGCGCGCCCCGCAACTTACGTTAACGGTGTGGATGTAGCTTCATTAGGGGAGGCGTTAGCAAAGCTTTCCGAAGGAATCGCCAATTTGGAAAATGCAGCCAGTGGCGATTACGAAGCTATTGGCGAGATGGTTTGTACCGAAGGATCTCGCGACTGCGGGCGGGCGATCGGTCGCTATCAGTTGATGAGTTACCGGGAAGACGTGCAGCGTGCTGTCAGCTCAATTCCAGGGGGGGCTAACTTTATCCTGAACGTCAACAAAGGCCAAAAACCTACAAGAGAGGAACTCTTCCAATATTTTCCTCCTGCTGTTCAGGATAAAGTCTTGCAAAATTCTCTAGCTGAGAACTTAGTCAGCAGCCAACAGGAAATTGACCCTAAAACTGGGCAGGTGTTCAAGGGCGATCGCTTAATTGAGCGAGTAGCACAGAAACACTTTGGGGGTTCGGGCAGTAAAATTGATGCCAGCTATTCCAACATTTTAGGTGGCTACTCTCTCAAACAGTACGGGGAAAAAGTTCGAGAGCTTTATAACCACAATACCAGCGACAATTGCCAAGCTAATTCTGGTGACAGCAATGGCATCAGCAACTCGGTAGGCATCGGCCTTACTTTAAATGCTAGTTGGAGTATTAAGGTGGCGCTGTTCATTAGCTCTTTTTTGGGGGGAATGTGGTTTTTAATTCGACTTTTTCACAAGCGAAAGCAGCTAATTTTTTTGATACTAATCGGTTTGGGGATAGCAATTACTCTTGGCACGGCTGCGCTCTCCCATTGAACCAGGGGAAAGAGGAGGTGGAAAAGCAAGTTATTAACAAGTCTAACAACTTTCTCTACCACCAGGACGTTTTTAATTGTTGAAGCCATTGATTTTATGGCATTAATATCAATTTCGGTTGTATCGAAATGATTAAACCACAGAGGGTACAGAGGACACAAAGAAAGAGAAGAGAGAGATAATAATTCCGATGTCAACTGATTAGATATGACTTCTAAGCTGTTCAGGATAGAAATTGTAGAGTCGTTTTGTATTCCCCGAAGTCAGTCATAAAAATTGACTGTAAGATTTAGACATACAACAGCTTAGTTCAGCAAAACAAGCTCTATTTTAGAGTCTTTGTTTTCTGATTTGTTGTCCTTTTTTTCTTGTATTTTGTATAATTGGAGTAACAAATGGTTAAACAAAATAGAGTTAAGCAACAAACAGCAGGCACCCAAAAGATTGTCAACCCCCCGGTTTGGTTAAATCAACTTGGTTACTGGTTTCGCATTGGTTTGACAGTTTTTACCGCCCTGTCGCTATTATTGGGGACAGTTGCTTGCACGAATTCTAGTTCAGCAACAACCGCACCAGCTTCTTGGCAACAAGCTTTGCGAGTCACTCCAAAAGAAACTTTAACCCTAATCGTAAAGGAACACAGCAGCCTTCCAGAACTCAAAGTAGTGGCTGGGCAAAGTGCAGCGGCGGAAGCGATTAAGAGAATGCGAGTGTGGCAAGTTAATGGCTCGGTAGGACGGCTGAACCTTTATGATTTCAATAATTCCGCTCTGTGCGGCACAAAAGGCTGCCTTTATGTTGGCTACTTAATTCCTAATGATTCAAGTCAAATGCCAACAGAAGTATTTGCAGCTTATCTCGATCCCCATAAACCGCCGAAAACTCCTTTGTTTGAGGCTGACAGTTCCTCGCACGAGGGTTTGCCTTGTCTAGGAGTGAATCAGCTTTCCAAAGAAGGCCGCCGCCAGCTTCAATTTTGCTACGACGGCCTTACCTATCAACTTGCTGACAGCCAGCTTTTCAGTAGTTAGTGTTTAGTAGTCTGCGGGTTCATCGAAGTCAAAATCTTCTTCTGAATCAACCTCAACTTCAACCTCAGCAGCCTCGGAAAATTCATCTAATTCCTCTAATTCTGAGTCTGTTCCTCCTTCAACTTGTGCAATTTTGCGAGGGGGTGACAATTTACCTCGATTTTTGCGGTTAGTTACGCTTTCTGGCAATGCCTGGACTTCAGGTTCCGCACCAGCAGCTATAGCTGGCAACCCGGCATCGCTAGCCTCAATGAAACCAGCAATGTTATTGTGCAGTCCCCAAATCAATTTTTTTTGTGGTTTTTGACCGAGAAATAGCTTGTGAAAATTAGCATCAGTTGGCTGAGTAATGCTGTGAGTTTTGCAGCAAAACGATTTATTTTTGCCTTCCCCTTCTTTAAGAGCTCTAAACTCGACATTCAACACTCCCAAAGAGCGCCACTTGTCATTTTTACCGCTGTAATCTCTCCCAAAGCAATCAGCAAATGCCCGTTCCAAATTGCGGTAAAATTCTTCTCTAGCGCTCTTAAAGCTCCAGAGGGCTACATTCTTGAAGCGGACGACAATCGGTACCTGATGCAGGGGTTGGTTTTTGGCATTTAGAAAGATGAGAGCGTGTTCGGAACACACTTCCTGCGTCTTTTTATCGAGGGAATCGCGATATTCGTCGTAAAGCCCAATAAAAGTACCTGCTAATTCTCCATTTTCTTCAATATCTTTGTAGCGGATGTACTCAGGCACAAAAGCTAATACCAACATTCTCGCTTTTGGGAGCAGCAAGCCTGTCACTTCTTCGCTTAGTTCGACCGTTGTCAATTCCTCAACATTAGGTATTACGTGCCATTCCGCTTTGACAAGCTGGTCGTTCGGGAGCAAAATACCTGCTGGGTTATCGTTAATCACGATTCCATAGGGCAAAGAGGGCTTGCGAGTTTGGTTGTAATCACTGTTGAATAGCTCCGGATCTATCTCGTAATAATCAGCACTCTTGTTCTTTTGCGTGTGGGACTTTCCACTAGAATTCTGTACTGTCTTACTGGGAGATTTCGCGTTATTGCTTCTTACCATTGTTTACCTATTTTTGTCATGGTTTCCCCCTTGAGGCGATAGCCGCTAGCTGAAACATTTAGTTTTTTAAGAGCTCAAAAAAATGAACAATTTGCAATTCTTGCCTAAAATTAACAAAGCTACCTTGGTACCAATGGCAGTTCAAGCTCCTAAACGTTCGTTAACTAGCATAGATTTTGGCGGCTTGTTGGGTCAGTTTATGAAGCCAGAGGGACTGGCAATGTTAGGGCTAATGGCAGGCTTACTTATTGCTTCCAAATTAGTTGGAAATGGGAAGGGTAAAATTACCTCCGGGCGGCTGTGCGGGACGGCTGAAAAATTGGCAGCCACAGGCTCTGCCCTCAAGCAAATGAAAGAAAAAAAACGGCAGCCCGTTACTTTGTGGAGCGGTACGCCGACTTATTGGTTTAAAGGTTGTCAGGGATTGAGTGCTCGATTGCAAACGCTATTAGGTGCATCTCCTACAGTTTGGTTTCCCCACGCAGAACGCGGCACTTTAGTCATTGGCGCTCCGGGTTCTGGCAAAACATTCAGCGTCATTGACCGGATGGTTGAAAGTGCATTTCAGCAAGGCTTTCCTGCCATTATTTACGACAAAAAAGGAGACCAAATGAAACTGCTTGCACCCCTTGCAGTGCGCTACGGCTATGATGTGCAAGTGTTTGCGCCAGGGGAAGCTTACAGCGGCACTATCAATCCTCTGGATTTTATGAGAGATGCACAAGATGCAGTAATGGCAGCAGAAATTGGACAAGTTATTGCTCGAAATGCTAGTCTGGGGGAGAGTAAAGGCAATGAGTTTTTTGAGAAAGCAGGCGAGTTGATGGCGAAGGGTTTAGTGCAGTTGGCAAAAAGCAGTCCTTACCCGGATTTAGCTTTTGTGTACGCAATTATTCAACTGCCCGATTTGGTCAAGCGCATCGACCACGCCGTTCACCGACCTGACGGTCATCCCCTCAAAATGGACAGGTGGATTGCCTCTAGTTTTTCGCAGTTATTAAGTTCAAAAGATGCTGAAAAAACAGTGGCGGGCATCAAGGCCACCGCAGAGGCTACCTACTCCAGTTTCATTCAAAAAGATTTGTTGCGGGCATTTATTGGTCGCAGCACCATTCCGATTGCTTTAGAAGGCAAAAAGTGCATTATTTTTAAATTAGATGACCAAAGACGCACTGTAGTGGGGCCGCTGTTAGCTGCTGCTATTCACTTATGTGTGGTGTCTAATTTGAGTCGGGTACGTTCTGACCCATTTTTGTACTGCTTAGACGAGTTTCCGTCTCTCAAGTTCGACAGAATGGATCAGTGGGCTAACGAATATCGTTCTGCTGGCGGCGTACCGATTGTTGGCATTCAATCACTCAATCAACTCTATAATCTCTATGGGGATAAAAAAGGGGCTGCGATCGCCAGTGCTCTGTCAACTCATGTCCTCTTCAACCCCGGCGATTTTGAGACAGCCGAGAAATATTCTAAGCGGTACGGGGAAGTGGAAGTGCTGGTAAAAAATCGATCGACCGGCAGCTCGACGGGGCAGCAAACGAGCCGTTCTGTCAACTGGAGCGAACAGTTGCAAAAGAAACCGCTGATTAGTCCTGACGAAATTCTGAGGTTTCCTCAAGGCAAATGCGTCATCACTTCACCGGCCTACGCAACGGGGGCGGAAGCTTTATTTCCCTACCCTCTCAAGATTCCGGTGCGGCCCGGCGACATAAAGCGAGCTAAAGAGTCTGAACAACTGTGGGACAGCAGCATCAGACCGCAGCTTGAAAGGCGGGCGAAAGCTTTGTCAGTAGAGCAGCAGACGGGTAAACTGCTCAATATAGATGAAGAGCTGGATCAGCGGATTCGATTCGCTTACCAATTGCTGCCACATCCGAACGATCCAGAAGAACCCGTGACTGTGGCTGATGTTAAGTCGCCTGTTAATGCTGCTGGTGCGAACAGTGCGGCTGGGAAAATAGCGGTTGGCAATATTCGGAAAAAACTCAAAACTCTGTCCTTTGGTGGCGATAGATGATGGAGCAAACTAAACAATTTTTGGCTGACATTTTGATTGTTGACGATATTCCCGCTAACATTCAACTACTTTCTCAATTGCTAATTGAAAAGGGTTACAAAGTCAGGAAGTTGATTAGTGGACAGCGAGCTTTAAAAGCAGTAGAGTTGCAAGCGCCCGACTTGATTTTGCTAGACATAAAAATGCCCGGTATGGATGGTTATGAAGTCTGTCGTCAACTTAAAGCATCTGAAGCTACTTGTGATATCCCTATAATTTTCATCAGCGCTTTAGATGACGTATTTGACAAAGTAAAAGGGTTTGAGGCGGGCGGTGCTGACTACATTATAAAACCTTTTGAGCCTGTTGAAGTGTTAGCGCGGGTATCTGCCCAACTTAAAATTCAGCGGCTGCAGCAGCAACTTCGCTGCGCTAACGTGCAATTGGCTACACAAAATGTTCAGCTCAGCCAGGAAATTCAAGAAAGACAGCAAGCAGAAGCCAATTTAAGAATGCTGTTGCACGCTGTTTCGCACGATTTGCGATCGCCTCTATCGGGAATGTCGCTGCTGCTGCGAAGTCGCCTCAATGATGCTGGCAACAACATTGTTATTGATAGGCGGACTATGGAGGTTATGGTGCAAAGTTGTTCGCGCCAACTCCAGTTGATTGAGTCACTAACAGCAACACAACAGTTTGATGTGAAAAGTGCTTCTTTAGCCATGAAGCCGCTGTCGCTGCCCACTTTAGTCCAAAATATTCTTATTGAAAGATTACCAATTCTCAACCAGCATCGAGTCAAGGTTAAGCAGCTTTTTGCAGCCGATTTGCCTTTAGTCAATGCTGATGCCCAGCAGCTCTGGCGGGTGTTTGGCAATCTGATCGACAATGCTGTTAAATACAATCAGTCTGGGTTTATTTTGACGGTAGAAGCTAAAAAGGAAGGTGAGATGGTTCGCTGTACGGTTGCAGATAATGGGGCCGGAATTTCGCCCGAACAATGTGCAAGATTATTCGAGCCTTATACGAGGGGAGTTGGAGTTAGTTTAAGACAAGGATTGGGATTGGGACTTTTCATTTGCAGGCAAATTGTTGAGGCTCACGGCGGAGAGATTGGCGTTGATAGCGAATTGGGAAAAGGAGCGAGGTTTTGGTTGACATTGCCAAAGTTTGAAGATTGACAAGCTGTTATAATTTGCTACGCGATAGCTACGCCTCAAAAACCACTTTTTTTAGAACAATTAGAAGCTGCATTCCAACGGCTAAACCAGCCCCAAACGCAGTGCTTTAACGGCAGCCTGGGTGCGATCGCTCGCTTCAAATTTAGCTATAATCATCTCTACATGACCTTTGGCGGTGTGGACGCTCATTCCTAGTTGAGCAGCGATTTGTTTATTGCTTTTACCCTCAACTAGCTGCTGCAAAACCTGCATTTCCCGTTCTGTCAGCTTGATGTCGTCATTCGCATAGCTATCGGGCAGTGGCGTTTTGAGATTTTGCAGCACGCAGTCGGCAATCTTAGGGTCTAGGTAACTGCCACCTTCTTGCACAGTCGTAATCGCTGCTAGAAGTTGTTCTGCGTTAGTACCTTTAACGCAGTAGCCGTGAGCGCCGCTTGACAAAGCCGCCATTACCTGAGTTGGATTGCTGTGGTGGGTGAGCATCAGGATGCGAGTATGCGGCAGTGCGGCTCTGATTTGCTGCGCGGCTGCAATACCGTCGATTCCGGGTAAGTCAATGTCCATCAGCACGATGTCTGGTTGGTGTTGCAGTGCAGCACTGACGGCTTCGTTGCCGTTAACAGCTTGTGCGACAACTGTTAAATGGGGTTGGTTATTGAGGATATGCTGTAGACCGAGCTGCATCATCGGGTCATCTTCAACTATCAGGATGGTTTTTAGTTGGCTTGTTTTTGGTTGGGTGGCGGTAGTTGCAGTCACGATTAAGATTCCTACTACATTTTATCCATAGTCTATTGTTTTTCCTCATGTTAAAGAGTGTCATCCTCCTATGGAGAGAAGAAAAGTATTGATTTTTGGGCAATTTCTTCGGAAGGTGGATGTCTCTCGATAGGAGGATGGTAATAAAGTCGGTTCTCCCGAGTTTTAGGTGATCATAAAAATTCTAGTGATGCGGCCCGAAAAGCCCGGGCGAGAGGCTCACACTACCGTTCCCACCACAAATCCAGAAGAGCTATACACAGTCTGAACAGATTAGATCGACACTTCGTTGACTTCATCCAAATTGATTTCATCCAAATTGACTTCATCCAAATTAATAGCTGTTGCTACTTCCTTCGGTTGAGGTGTTAGATGACCATTGAGCTTGATAACTGTTTGTTCTCTCTCTCGTTCAATGGTAGTCAAAAGCCAATTTTGAGTTTGTCGGTGTTGCTTGCTGTCCCAGGCAAACAGAACTTTTTCTGCTTGTTGAGTCGGGTGCAGTGCCAAAATAATCAGTTGCAGCTTGTGAGGCTCGATCTCGAAAAATTCGGCAGCTACCCATAACTTAACTCGGTCTTGCCAAGTCAGTACAGGATGGCGAATCGCCCACTCAAATAGTTTGGGCGTTCCTTTGACTAGACCCACATTTGCACGGACTTGTATCACTTTAAATGGAGGAGAAGGGGAAGAATTTTCTTCTGTCACTCCCCTTTTTGCTCGGTCTAGTTTTGTTTGAATTGGAATGTCAACAAACAGTTTTCGCTGCGGTAAAAACAGTGATGGCGATAGTTCTTTGAGCTGGAAAACCCACTGCTGGAACTGGGGGTGACTGTTGAGAATTGGCTCGACAGGTAATCCCATTAAAATTTGCTTGACAAGCAGTTGCAAGCGTTCTTGAAGATAGGAAGGAACAAGAGGCGGCTCTTGTAGTGGGCTAGTATGAATAGTTTGATTGAGGTCTGATAGAGTAAGGAGGTACATTGCTCAGAGCATAAAAGACTGAGCAATAGCGGCGATCGCCACAGAAAAAGTCCGGGAGTGCGGAATAGGATTAAAAATTTATAGCCCACATCCTGCACCCTCAACTGTCACAGAGCATGAAGCATTGTTGAGAATATTCATACCTCGCGTTCGATTGGATAGTCTTTAAGCAAAAATACTCCTGTCAGGCGATCGCCTGACACTGCCTCGCCTTTTATTGTAGAATCATGGAAAAAAAATTACCAATTTCCTAGTTGAAAGCCACCTCAAATTTATGTTTTTTTACTTTAAAAAAACATTTTTGCCACTAACTGAAGTTTTATTCAAGCAAGGTCTTTCAACTAAATAAGTAGTACCCGCTTACAAGCAGGTGGAAAAAAACGCACAGTTTTAAGTACATGGACAGAAATATTTACACAGATATAATTTTGTAAGGCTCACAGGAAGAGAATTTCAGATTCTATTTTGTGTAATTAATTCTGTCCAACTACTTAATCCAATCTTGTGTGAGATTAGAGACGATTAGCTGTTTCCCAAGCACTCACCATCTGTAAAGGGAAGCCCGGGGAGGTAACAATTGCTGACTTGCGCTATCAAAGGACTCAGTTTGTGCTGTCTTTTGAACGGAGTTCTGAGGACATTCAAGCAATTGGCACTCAAGCATCGTTTGTTTTACCAACATCAGGAACAGACCGGTCTAGATTTGCTGTGACCCGGCAGGAATTGTTTGAGTACCGTCCCCCCGCTTACGATCCAATTTGACGGCCGGCTGCTCGGTTTTTTCCAAAAACTGTGCCACAGATTTGATGACATCTGTTGCGGTTTTGGGTACGAGAACCAAATCTCCAGATGCCAGCATATCTAGTAGGGCACCGGGTTTTCCCTTGCCTCCGTACAAGTGACCCATAGAAGCTGCAAGCTTTTCAAGTTGTTCTGGTGTCTGTCGCGCAACTCGCGCTCGAAAAACAATGCCTGAAGGCGATCTCTGTTTCCGTCCCATGCTCGACCTTATATCTGTGCTACAGTTTTAACAAGCAGTAAGCCAATACTAAAAATTGTACAAGACACGAGGTGTGAGTGGAAACTTCAGCCCGCTTGTGATCTATCAGTTTAGGGTTCATTGACTCAAGGTTTGCAGAGTATGCGATCGCTTTTGCCCCATAAATTTGACTGGTTATGCCCAAAAAGCGCAGTTGTTCCGTGAAAATTGCAACGCTGCACAGCGTGTTGCAGGATTGCTATCAACTTAAGCTGGAAGAGCTCAAGTACCTTCTCGATGCAATTGACGTGCTAATTGACGCTGAAGAGAAAAGGTTGTCGGAGTTGGAAGCCGACTCAGACTGGGAAGAAAAACGAGAAGAAAAAATGGCTGCTACTGGTGCGCGCGGTAGTACGGGATACATCGAATCCAAGACAATCAAAGGATGCGGCCCCTATGCCTACTTGAGATTTCGTAAGGGTGGCAAGCATCATTCGTTCTATCTGGGCAAGCTCAAGCCTTAAGTTTTTTAGGGTGCATAGACATTGATAGATTAGTGGTTCTGGCGTTTATGCACCCTAAAGCAAGCGAGTCGTTTAGGGTGCATAGACATTGATAGATTAGTGGTTCTGGCGTTTATGCACCCTAAAGCAAGCGAGTCGTTTAGGGTGCATAGGCATTGACTAACTAAGGCTTTTATCGAATCTGCACCCTAAAGCAAGCGAGTCGTTTACGGTGCATCTGCCTTGATAGATTAATGGTTTTGGCGTTGATGCACCCTAAAGCAAGCGAACGTTTAGGGTGTATCTGCCTTGACAAATGAGAGTTTTTGGCATCCATTTACTCTAAATTAGCAGGCGTTTAGGGCGCATCTGCCTTGACAGATAGAGGTTCTGGTGTCTATGCACCCTAAATTGGTTGTGTAGTCGCGATCGCAACTGAGTGTCTGACTGCGCTATATTCGGCTTGTTGCTTTCCAAATTCCGAACTCATGCGTGATAGTTTACCAACGATATCGGTAGCTTGGTTCTTAACAATGAGACTAACGTTAAAGGTGATTTGAACTCACCTCTTCACCTGCACCGTAACAATCGTTCGATAGGTAGGTATTGGGCTAAAAATCGTCCAAATTAAACAGCGTAAATTGGTGAGGAGATGTTGTCGTTTTTCTGGAGCGGCGTTTGCCATTAACAACTTCTTGAATGACTGGATTTGAGTGAATTGATGTCTTCTCATTCAAGTCAATAACTTCTGAGCTTTCTCCTGAACTTATTTCATGTTCGACAGGACAATCAGTATGATTTTCAGCCTGGGACTCGACTGGCTCAAACCACTCATTATACCAGTAAGCAGCGTTTATTGATTGAGGTCTATCGCTACTTAAAGTATTGCCAAGGAGCAAATCAGTTTGACCCAACCACCAAATCGGAACAGCCAGCCAAGGTGAAAACAGATAAAACTGAAACAAAGCGCATTTTAACAGAGTAGGGTCTATATCTTGACCGATACCGCTCAGACAATAATTCGACTGTGTTAACATTAAAGCACCCGTACCGCACGCAGGTTCATTGAAGCTGGAAATTCGCTCTGTTTTATCACCACTGACTAACTTAGATATGAACTGACACAAAGCTAAGGGTGTCGGATAAAAGCCTGAACTTTTTTGAGCAGTCTTTCCGCAAATTTGGGGTAGCAGCCGGCCCATGTAATCTTCAGGATACAGCATGAGAATTGACAGGTCAAACATCTGATAAAGACGCATTGATGCACCTTCACAGCCGGCAGGTTCTTTGGGTAAAATCTTGTAAGCTGGATGTCCGAATGCGAACAAAACCCAGTCCAAGAAAAACTCCAAATAGTCCCAAGCTGACCAAGTTTTCCATTCTCCATGTTGAGGAATGCAATTGAGAGTGTTATCTAACATGGCTTCTGCGGTAGGAGAATGCTGCCATTCGATTTGGGGAATCGGTTCTGCTGGCAAAGTTTCCTCAATTACAAATTTGGGTAAAATTTCTGGTTTTCTGTTCTCCAGAATGGCTAGCATTGGCTCCATCTTCCACCGCATCCAGGCATGAGCGGGGACAGCTTGACACAAAGCCCAATAATCCCACCTTCCCCATAAACATCGGTCTATTTGTGCGAGAATTGTTAAAAGCCAGCCCGGCTTTAAATCTCGTTTGAGGTTGGGAATTAAAGCTTGCTTTTTCTTTTGTTTATAGGGTTGATTTCTGAAATGTAACAGCGTTGACTCTCTAGTCTTGGAGTCAATGACTGGTAAGACAAGCTTGTTTTTCATAAGTACAAGTCTGAAAAATGCACCCCTAAAAACCGCAGTAGCGGTTCGCACAATTCTATGTTGATGCAAGCAGCGTCTTGTTTAATAAAAACAGTAAAAAAATTTGGGGAATAGAGTGTAGCTATTTTCACACAAAAAAGCTACACTCTATTCCCACTCCCATTTTCCCTATTTCTCTCTCCCTATTCCCCTTTCTCAGCCGTCTATTCCACCCATTTTTTGATATTTAAGGAGTAGAAAATGCTTCGCACAGCAGCAGCCCCACCTGCTTGAGTAAAGCTTTGTTACCATCAGGGCATCCCGACTGAATCAAACATTTAGGACAGCCAGAACTGCAAGAACAACTGCGGGCTAACTCAGCAGCCGCATGAGCTAATTGAGGGAGAGAACGAAAAATAGCTTCCGAGGTTCCCGAACCTCCTTCTGCTAAATCGTAAAAGAGTCCTGCATAGTCATTTGCACCTCTCTTCTCTACCAGAAAATTCACATCATTAGGTGAAGCCAAAATAGTCAGAGGTAAAGCTGCTAAAATTTGATGGCCGAAACTGTGAATAGCCAACAAATTCGCGGGGTACTCCCACAACTGCTGATATCCGGGAGGAATCGGCTGTTGAGACTGAAGCAATTCCTGGCGAGTAGCTGTTACTACCTGTTGCAGATAACATTCAACCGGGGAATTAAAACTAATTTGCAGTACAGGAGTCGCAAATTTTATTTCGTAAGGTTGCTCAAAGTTTACCTCATTAAGAACCGATGTTAGCTCAGCAGAGCGAGTTCTCTTGCCACAAACAGGACAGGCAGTACATTTTGGTAAATGCTCTTTGTAATTGACACACTTTCTATTGAGACAAGTTAACTCGTAATTGCGAGTTAATAATTGATAACCAGTGACGAGTTGGCTAATTTCTCCCCAAACCAGTTCCAGAATAGCTTGAGCTGGAATTGCCTTACTATCCGTTGAATTGGTTTGAACATTTCCTTCAACTTCTGGAATGACCAACGGGATTTGTTGAGGCAAACTCAAATTCTGCTTGAGGCTGGTATCAGTGTGGCTAATCGCTACAGTAAACAGTCGAGTTTCAGGGGTGTTTTGCAAAATAGCTTTGCCATTCAAGAGCGAGCGCGAAGTATAAGTCACCAAACAGCCGTCTGAGTTTTGCGTGCGGTAAATAGCACCAGGAAATACCTCTCGATAAGCAATCTCCGCACTGAGGAGTTCAATCTCTTCTTGAGTCTCCGCATCCACCAGTTGTATCGTACTAGAACCCGTTCCCCCTCGAAAGTTTACATCTTTATGGGGAAAGCCTTTAGCCCATAATTTATCCCGGCTTCTGTGAAGAACACCTTGCTCAATTAAAGCCGTTGCAATTATATGAGCGCTCTTGCCAAAGTAGTGCTTGAGCTTATGGGCAGGAATGCCTGTTTCGACAGCCGCGCACATCAAATGTTTGGCAATATCTATGGGATAATTGGCATTAAAGCTCACCAATTCAGATTCGGCGGACAGCAACAATTCAGGGCGATCGGCAAAATAGTTATCCAAAGGTGATTGTGCAATAGGAATGAAGACAATTAAACCGGAGTTTGTGCGACCAGCCCGGCCAGCCCTCTGCCTAAAAGCTTGCAAGCTTCCCGGCCATCCCCTAATAATAGCAAAGTCAAGTTGAGGCAAATCAATTCCTGCTTCGAGAGCGCTAGTGCTGAGGATACACTTAACTGTTCCTGACTGCAAAGAGTTAATAATTTCCATGCGGCGCTCGCTTGTTAAACTGCCGTAGAAAATTGCTACTTGCGACTCAATTCCCGAGTTAGTTTGAGTTACAGCTTCTTGCTTAAAAGTTGCCCACAAGTTCTTAATTGCTTGTCTGCCGTTACCGAAGCAAATTCCACTTTGCCCCTGCTGCAACAAAAACATAATGATGCGAGCAACATCGGAATTAGCATCATGAGTCGGTTTAGTAACAATTAATTGCCGTTCTGGGACAGCAGCTCCGCTAGAGTTAATCCAAACTAACCGCTCGGGTTTATTGATAGTTCGCTTTCGACTTCTACCAGATAGTAACTTCGCTAATTTAACGGGATTGCCAACGGTAGCACTCAACATCAGGAATTGTAGTTTTTGAGAAGAACCTCCGCGCTCGTCTACTGCCAATTTTAAGCGGCGAATTAAGCTAGCCATGTTAGCTCCGTAAACTCCGTTAAAAGTGTGAGCTTCATCTAGGACAATATAGCGGAGGCGACTTAAAAAATGCTGCCAAGGCTGACTCCAGTGAACGCCTTTCAGCGCATAGTGAATTAACTCTGGTGTGGCGCTGATTATGCTGGGATTTGCAGCTAATAATTGTTCTCGGGTTTTGGGAGGAGTATCTCCAGTTAGAAGGGCAAGGCGCGGGCGCGCAGGCTCAGGAATCAGTTGGAGCAAATCGGCAAGTTTTTGACTTTGGTCGGCTGTTAAAGCTTTCAAGCCATAAATAGAGAGTGCAGTAAATTGATGTTGGAGAATGCCCTCTAAAATAGGCAAGTACGCACTTAAAGATTTGCCAGAAGCTGTTGCTGTGCTGAGGATGACATCTTTGCCCTGGCGCACGGCTTTGAGTGTTTTAATTTGGTGCGAATAAAGCTGTTGAATGCCTTGGCGGTGCAAAGCAGAAATTATTGAAGGCGGCAAGTCTTGAGGAATTTTGTAGAGCTTAGGAGTTATAGCAGTCGCGATTGTCTGATAAATAACCTCTTCGCCTAAAAACTCACACAAATCGGCTGTTGCAGTTGGCTGCAAGTGGCTTGCTTCTGGGAAGTTATTTTGGTGAAAATCATGTCTGGCTATTAGTTGGGAAAGAAGGTTGATATAATTGGGAGGCATTGGTCACTCTAAGAATGAATCTTTTCTCTTTTACTACCGATAGGTAGGAAAAAGAACGAGAGAAGAAATTCCCAAAAAACCAACTGGGAGTCGGACTGAATTTGGTGGCAATTATGGGTTTGGGTTCAGGAACTAGGGAAACGGTAGGTCTCTGGCTCACTGCGCGATCGCCTCGTGAGGCACTATAGTGAGTCTTGCAGAAGTCGTGAAACTCTCTTCTCTTTCCGACCTTCGCGTGCTTCGCGTCTTCGCGGTTCGTTTAAAACTTGTTTTTTTCACAACTTATTTAGACTAGCTATATAATCAGTACAGTACACTTTACCAATTACCAGACTTACCTCATTCAACGCCGAAGTGTTATAGTATCCGATTAAAAATAATAAACCTATGCCTTACAGTAAATTTACTCTCAGCAAAGCTGTAGATGATTTCCATCTTACAATCATTGAAGGCTCGCGTTTCTTACCAGAAATTTCCCCGGTCACTCCTAGCCCTTTACTACAGGATATTCTTAAAGAAACGATTCCCTGGGCGATCGCGGTGAGTAGCGAAAAAGCTCGTTCTGAGGGGATTATCAATCCTGTGTTACTAGAAGTAAAACGCCAGCTTCAAGGACAGATTAGCGTTTTTTCAGGCGAGGAATTCAATGTAGAACCGGAGGCTGAACTCACAGGGTATGTTGACTTTCTTCTTAGTCGTTCCCCGGAGCAACTATTTATCAAAGCCCCTGCGGTTATATTGGTGTCAGCCAAGAAAGAAGACCTTAAACCGGCTTTAGGGCAATGCCTTGCAGAAATGGTTGCTGCTCAACGCTTTAACCAACAAAAGCAACAGCCGATATCGACGATTTACGGGACGGTGACTAGCGGTACTGTTTGGCGTTTTCTTAAATTAGAAGAGCAATGCGCGTCCATTGACCTTACAGATTATCCACTACCTCCTGTTGAGCAAATCTTGGGCTTTCTCGTTTGGATGATGCAGGAAAGATGAGCTGTTATTCAACAAAAATAGCGACCTAGTGCGATAAATAAACTCCAAAACTTCTTTGATAAATTAATGAGAAAAACAACTTCTTTGTCACTACAGTTAATTAAGACTTACGCATAAACTCTATCTGTAGGGTACGCCGCGCACCTTACTGCTACCAATAGTGTTGCAAAGCAGTTTTTGCCTCCAGGATTGTTAATGAAAGACTGCCGAATTAACTCGGCAGCGCTTTCCTGTTATTTAAGGTGAGTGAGTTGAGTGATGCTGAGCAAAGCAGGCAACATCGAGTCAGGCTTATCTCCTGTTTTGAGAGCGATTTCTAAATCAAACAAAATGGAGAGCGCTCGACTTAAGAAGTTCGCAGATACTTCCTTAACCTCCTGCTTAAGGAAATACAGCCGTTTGGGGTTACTAATTCCGCACATACTAGCAATTTCGCTATCAGAACGTTGTTGGTCGGAATTGATAGTAGCTTTTACCCACAACCAAGTTTTAAACTGAGTTTGGAGAGTGGCAATAATTGCTAAAGGAAACTCTGCCCGAGATAGCAATTCATCAAGCACCTTAATGGCCGCCACTGCTTGACCTTTTAAAAGAGCTTCGGCAAGTTGAAAACAGTTGGCTGTGGTAGCTGGAACGAGGATTTTAGCAGCTTCTTTCGTAATGCGAGCGCCTGCTGCATAAATGGCTAATTTCTCTAGTTCACTGACTCTTCTAGCAGAATCGTTGCCAATCGCTACCGCTAGATAGGTGACAGCATCTCTGGCAATTGAAAGATTCTTTTGTTTAGCAGTAGCAGCGATCGCACTTTCAATCAAATCGGTACGCCAAGGAGGAATGAGAGTAAACTCCTTGAGGTTACCAAACTGCAACAAATGCTTGACTACCTTGAGCCGTTTGTCGATAACAGCAGCAGTGAAGACTAAGTGCGTTGTAACAGGTAATTGGGGCAAAATTTGCAGCAATTCTAGCCCCATTTCTCCAAATTGCTTGAAATCGCAATTTTCAACGACAATAAGTTTGTTTCCACCGCCGAAAGGAACTGAAGCAGCAGCAGAGAGGGCTGCATCCAGGGAAGAAGTATCGAAGCGGTGGATGTTGAAATCTCGCCAGAGAGGATGAGTTTGAGTCTTAAACTTTTCAACTTCTCGTTCAATTGCGTAGGTATCATTCCCAATTAGGATGCTAATCATGCTGCTAACTCTTCCTGTTGTTTGACAGTTACAGTAACAGAGCGGCCTAAAGCTTTAGTAACGATCCGCTGCACGGATTCAAGGTGACTCTGAAACTTATTCGCGTATTTTCTTTCTACTGCTAACACACATGAATCAGCCGAAAGTTCGGCAATTTGAGCGCGGTTTAAGAGGCTACGATTGCCTGGTTTCGCTGCCGCTACTACTTGCGCCCAAGTTGTCTCAAAGTCAGGAGAATCTGCCTCTATTGTTTGAGGGGTTTTATCAAAATTGTCAGGCTGATTAGATGGGAAAGTTGCCGGCAATCGCGTTTCGGGGGCAGCGGGTTTGCTTGACAGCATCAAGTTCAGCAGACAGACTTCTAACCAAGTAACAGCATTGGTGCTAGTTCTCAATTGAAATTCTGATTTTTGCAATTGTGTACAAGCCGCATCAATTGTTTCAAAATCGAGATGAAGAGCGAGCGAGCGCAGTTGTGAGTAGCCTACTGGCCCTGCAATTAAATTCTGGCAGTGGCGCGTTGATTTGACAATGAGCAAATCTCTCATTGCTGCTAGCAAGCTGCTGAGAATAAGTTTAGGGGTTTTGCCGCTGTCAATGAGCGTTCTCGAAGATTGCAGTACGCTTAAGGTATCGCCAGAATGAATGGCTTTGAGAAGGGCGATCGACTCTTGCTCGCTGATACTGCCAGATACTTCTGCAACTTGAGTTAGGGTAATCTCTGAGTTTAGCAGTGAAAGCTGAGAGAGTAATTGCAAGGCATCTCTTAACCCTCCGTCGCAGGTGCGAGCGATCGCCCGCATGGCCTCACTTGCGATCTCAATAGATTCAGCGGAGCTAATTTTGTGCAATTGTCCGACAATAGCATCAACTGACAAGGCTCGGAAGTTAAAAGTTTGGCAGCGGGAAATAATTGTCGGCAGGACTTTATGTGCTTCAGTCGTACAGAGAATAAATACCACATGAGCCGGAGGTTCTTCAAGGCATTTGAGGAGAGCATTTTGAGCGCTGGTACTGAGTTGGTGACACTCGTCTAAAATCCAAATGCGGTAAGGGCTCATCGCTGGCGCAAAGTTGCTGTGTTGTATTAATTCTCTGGCATCATCCACGCCATTGTGAGAGGCAGCATCGATTTCAGTTACGTCTAAGCTTGAACAGGAGTCAATGGTTTTGCAGCTTGAACATTCTCCGCAAGGAGTGGCGGTTAGCTTTTTGCTATTCAAACAATTGAGGGATTTAGCAAGGATGCGAGCGGTTGAAGTTTTGCCTGTTCCTCTGGGGCCAGTAAATAGGTAAGCTTGAGCAATTTTGTCGGAGGTGATGGCATTGGTCAAGGTTGTTTTGATGGTGTCTTGACCCACTAATTCTTGCAGGTTTTTTGGTCGGTATTTGAGGTGCAGTGGTTGGTACATTTTGAGTCGTTAGAATACTTCTGGTAACTATTCCCCGATAGGGGAGCCGTGCCTGAAGTTATGCCATTTCTCAAAAATCTTGCTACAGAATTGTTAGCTTTGTTTGTGGGCTCTGTTTGTCAGGTGCGGATCTGTGAGATTGTTTGTCTAAATTAGGAATTTTTAATGGCGACACACCCTACGGCTACTATTGCATGAGTCTTGATAATTAGTATTAATATAAGTTGTTGGTGCGAGAGTATTGAACACACTTGTAGATAATTTTTATGTTAAAATAGGAATTTAAATTATCCTAATTTATACAGTAATAGGCTCCGAATTGGGGCAGGAGAGGGCATCAAATTTAGATGCCGCTCCCCACCTTTTATTCTTGCGGAGCGATAATGTATTCGCACTCTAAAGCCTCTGTACCCGACGCTGGTATTCCAAACGGTGCAATCAGTATGGGAGCCGTAGGAGTTGCCATTAACATCCGCAAATCCGAACTAGAAACAGCTTTAACTGTATCAATTAAATAGCGGATGTCGCACTTGATCCGAAAGTCACAACCGAATAGTTTGGCATCAACTATCTCAGTACCAGAACTGAGAGTATTATTTAGTGAAATTCGCACTTGTTGACTATCTAAATCGAATTCAAAAATTGCTGTAACATGGGACTTATCGCTGTGAGAAGCTAACCGCTCTAAGGCTTTTAAAAAGCTGAGCTTCTCTACCACAATTTGATGGCTAAGTTCATGCCGATAAGGAGCAATAATCTGGTCGCAATTCGGGTATTTTCCTTCTAATAACTGCGCTGTCAGCCGCCAATTGTTCCACTCAAAAGCAACAAAGTTATTGCTATTGTCAGGCTCAGTCTCATAGTAAATAGCTACTCTGTCAGTGGGATTCAAAGTCCGCTCTAATACCCGGAGTACCTTAGTGGGTACTGTAAATTGCACGTTTCGAGTGTTCAAAATATCGGAATCACTGCTTTCACTGAATCCTACAACCATTGCTATCCGATGTCCGTCTGTTGTCCAAACTCTCAATTGAGAAAGTCCCCTTTCTGCGTCGTGGCTTAGTTGAAAGTTAGCTCCAGTTAAGATACGTTTGGTTTCTTCAGAACTTACAGCAAATAAGCTGGCTTTGAGGACAGCAATTAACACGCTAGCAGGAATGGTCACAAGTTTTTGTTCAAGGCTCTTGATAGCAGGGAATTCGTCCGCAGTTAGCCCACGAATGACGTGCTTGCTCCTTGATGCAGTCAGAGTGGCACTGACTGATGGAACGTCACTTCCTTTGATAATTTCCCAAGAACTCTTTAAGGTAACGCGACTTTTCGGAAATTTTCCGAGAATGTCTGCGAGTATGGTTGCAGGGAGAGTGAGCTTTCCAGATTGATTGATATTAGCTTCAAAACTCGCTTGTATCCCAAATTCCAGGTTATAAGCAGTTAAATGCAATTGTCTAGTTGCGGCATCTGCTTCTATGAGAATATTGGATAAAATGACATGGTTGTTATTGCTATAAATGCTGCTTTTGAGAGTTTGGATGTAATCATTTAATTCTCTGGCATCACAGGCAAATTCAACGATTGAAGGGGAAGGGGAAGGAGAAGGCTCCGGCAATGTCTCATCGTTTGATTTAGCTCCTAAATCAGAAGCATCTGTGGCTGAAACTGGTGTATATTCTGTGGATTTTTCAGAGGGTTCTACTTGTTCTGAAAGTGCTGTTTCCGGTTCAGAAGTTGAAGAACCTTTTGTGATTTTTGTAACAGTTTTTTCAGCCTTAGCGGAATTAGTCGCTGTTTCAGGAGAGCGTTTTTTCTTGGTTGCTCTCTGTACTACTTTTTGCTGAGGGGGTGTTTCTGTAAGTCTAGATTTTGCCATAATTAGTTGTGTGTCAGAAGTTCGATTTGCCGCTGCGGTAGCAGCACTCGCGAGCGGTGGCTGAAAAAAGAGAGTCGAAGTGTGGAAAGAGTGGAACCAATATGGTTGAGAGCAGGTGGATTATTGTAATTATTTTTTAACAATTAAAGCTAATAATCAACCTTTATTTTAGGATGATAAATTTGAGCTTGTTGATTAATAAAATCGTAATCTAAGTAGCAGTTTTTGGGAGTGCATCTTGTCGAAAAAAAGAGAGCGAAGCATTCCGGCATATAAGTTATTGGTGAACGTCTTATATTTACGGAGGTCATGCTTCGCCCTACTGATATATTATTCTAAGTGAGATGTCGCCTTTTTCACAAACCGATTTATTGCTATTTTCTCCCTACTTTCTACTGCCTATCATCAAAAGTTACTTGAACCAGATTTAGTTAAGTATCCTAATGCAAGTTGAACTCTGGATGAAATTGGAGGAACAAATAGTATCCGTTGGCGGCAGCGACTCGTTCCGACATACAAGAGGCGGTGGTATTCTTTAAGTTTCTGTTTGCTGCTCATTTCTTTTCCCACCAATAGCCGAGTCAAAATGTCATTAATGTCCAAACCCACTTCATCAAAAGTGCTGCCTTGAGAATTGTGAATAGTCAGGGCAAAGCAATTGTCAATTTCGGCAAATATGTCGTCCTTAAACCAATAATACTTGCGCCATAAAAATCCGCTGCGCTTGGCACTCTTGAGTTTTTCCTTAAGTTCAGCCTGGTAGCGTTTATTTTCGGATTCATGCAGCACAAAGATTTGCCGAAATAAACCGTCATCGGTCACAATCTTTAAAAGCCATACTCGATAGCCGTAGTGTTGGCTCGTTTCAACTTCTTTAATGGTAAATTCAGTTGAAGTGGGCAAAATAACGGTCTTACCATCAGGGGCCATGACTGGTTTCTTAGTAATCAGCCTTTCTCCCGGTATGAATCTGGGGGCTGTTTGACCGTAAACTTGTTCTCGGAGGGCCTGATTGTAATAGTTGACTTGCTTGTTTGTCCAGCACAGAATCCGAAAGCAGTCAGGGTTGGAAGTGAATTCGCACTTGATGGTTTTGAGGGCGTATTGCAGGAGTGTTTCTGGCTTAACTTTGAATGCACCGTTAGATTTGTTCCCTTGAGTGTAGGTAGAATGTGGCAAGAACATATCGGTTTTATTCTTGACACAAGAACGGCATTCGGTGATGAAGTCGAGGACGGGACTTTCT
Organism: Microcoleus sp. B4-C1; assembly: GCF_036705285.1. NCBI lineage: Bacteria > Bacillati > Cyanobacteriota > Cyanophyceae > Oscillatoriales > Microcoleaceae > Microcoleus > Microcoleus sp. B4-C1. The sequence goes on from NZ_JAUBUC010000001.1 coordinate 144,862, forward strand.
CCAGCTTGCCTGACAACTTCGGTTAGCATAGTTTTATTGGTAATGCTGAAGACAGGCGAGCGTTTTTCTCCGACGGGGTTAAGCTGAGCTGGGTCGCCCATGAGAATTAATTTGCGGTGGTTGAACAGGGTACGTTCAAATCTACGCTCAATCCAAGACCATAATTGAGTTCCAACCATCGAACATTCGTCAAGAAAAATGATATCGTAGAGGTGGAGGTAACAACAGCTTGTCTGTTCTAAGACTTTCTCTTGTTCTTTGCGAACTATGCCTAAGCCTAAAAGTTGGTGTATTGTCAGAAAGTCTACTCCGAAAATACCTTGAGAGGCTGCCATTTTTCTGAGAATACCGACGGCTTTGTTAGTAGGTGCAGTGAGGACAATGCGCTTGCTTTGAGCCAAGAGTTCTTTGATTAGAAGAAAAATAAGTGTGCTTTTTCCTGTGCCTGCATAACCGCAGAGCAAAAAGAATGACTCAGTGCTGCTTGCAAATGTTCTCAATTTGTCGAGTGTTTGCTGCTGTTGTGGTTTGAGAGTGAAGGGAATTTGTTTAAATTCCTGCGGTCGTTCTAGTAAGGTTTGAATCATTATTAGTGCTAGATAATAACTCTATCGCCTCCCTAATAAGCGTTAGCTTGAGTGCAAGACTGTTTCACGAAGCAGGTTAAATCAACAAAAAAAAGGCGATAGCGCTCTGGTACACTAGAGGGCGATCGCTGATTTATTTGTTGATTAATAATATGAACAGTGGTTGTTGGTTTTTAAACAATAACAACTTTGGTCTTCTTAACTCGCTTGATATTAGCTGCTGTTCCTTTGCTTTGTCCGTCCCAGATGGCTAGTCCGTAATCACAATGCGAACACATTTGGATGTCGCGAGCGCTATAGTTTCCGGGAATGCCAATGGTGGGATAACCAAAAGTATTCCTAGGTTTGCCATTGCCGCTAAATAAGGCATAGTAAACCAAGACTTTCTGGTAATTCTTAGACTGCAAATACTGCTGAACTAAGCTATCAATACCAGAAGCATCACCGACTATAACTTCAAATCCTAGTTCAATGATGCGATTGAGAGATGCGATTGCTCCTAAAGGCAATTCATTAATGGAACGACTACCGGAAATCATTACTGTTTTGTTCATGCGATCCTGGAATTGTAGGGTCAAGGGTGAATTGAATAGCACTCAAACTCAAAGATTGTTCCTTGAGTTGATATTTACGACTAGAAAAAATCAACATTTTATGCCATTAGGCAATTTATATTTTGGATTAGTAACAGAGTTGTTTATCGCATTTACACTGTCATAAACTAGCCAATTATATTTGATTTCCCATTTATTCCATCATCTTGGCATCTTTTCTAAATCAAATTCAGCAACTTTTCGGAGAGTTTCTAAGCGCTTACTTAAAGTTTTATGCCGGGGACATTCTACAGCGTATTCGTATTTAGAGCCTGTATGTTGAATATCTGGAACTTGGCAATCAATTAAGTTGCTAAGGTAGCCGACTAGCTTTTTGACAGGTATTAGCCAAGCCTTAGCTAACGCTTTAGTACGGAACCCAATCCAAGCTCTAAAGTAGGAGCCGTCTTCGCTAATCTGATAAGCCACATTGGGGGATAATTTAACAATAGATTCGATACGAGCTATACCCAAACCTTTGAGTTCGGTCAAACTGTAATTTTGGATTTCTCCGCTGTTCCACTCGATTTGGAATGGACGTAGATTTTCAACGTTCAAGCGTTGGACTGTCCCCCTTTGTTGAACTCCTTCTCGGCATTTTAAAATGTAATCTCCCTCTTTAAATCCGTATAATCCTTGTTTCTTGGCTAGGTTTTCTAGGTGCTGCTTCCAGGTTTCTTCCCAAGCTATGTTAAATTCTAGAAGTTCGTAATTTTCTTCGCTCAATTGTCGAGCCAGTTTTTCTTTGAATTGCTGTTTTTGAATTGGCATAGCGAATTCTAAGAAGTTGTCGGGTATTTCGAGAGCTAAATACGTCTTAGCTCGGATTTTGAGGTCAGCAACAGACAAACTGCGAGCGACTTTTAACTGCTGAGGTGCAGGAATATCTATGGTACAACTTGTCGGGAAGCCTGGAAACAAGTTAATGGGAAAGAGATAAGATTGGTCGAGAGTCGAGATGAAAATGTGGTGTTCAGTCAGCGATTCTACTTGGAAAATAGTTGTGTTACTGAATTGTACCTGTTGCGAATTAGCAAGTACGATGGTTGTGCAAGCTGGAAGTTCTCCAGTAGTTTTTTGAGGAATAAACTGAGGCACAAGGGAGATTTTGAGGACACGAATTTCATCAAGTGTATAATTCCAAGAAAAGCTGTCTTCGCTGTTACTAGCATCCCAGGTAATTCTTACAGGTCGATCGGTTTGATTTAGAGAAGTGACAGTACCGTAATGCTTACCAGTTTTGATGATATCGCCTACTTTAAAGGGAAGTTGATCGGAAGGATGCGGAGTGAGAAAAGGGAAAATTACCGCTACCACTTCTTTAACTTCACTGGGGGGAGTGTTGTCAGATTTAGAGCAAATATTTGAGAGACCGATTAAAGCGGTGTTAGAGTCCATAACCTTTGAGAAGTTAATTTTTTTTCAACTTCTCCCGTTAGGGCGTATCTTCTCGAACAGAAGCCTAAAACTTTCTAGTTTTCGCTAGCATCTTTGGTGCATATAAAGCAAATTTAGGCTTTATTTAGGCTTTAAATTTGTTTAAGTCCCGCTAGATAGATCGCCATGCTGTCAAGATCACGATATGGAAAACTAAGCGAGCAAAGATGCCCACTTCTGAAAAAATTGCTGCCGCCATAGAGACGATAGACCACTTGGTAGCTTGGCTACAAGATACCGGACTGAGTGCGTCCGCGATCGCCCAGTTTAAATTCAACTCGCTGGCCTCTATGTACCCAGAACTCAAAGGGGTAGCAGAGACGGCAAAACAACTGATTGGTGCAGCTTCCCCTTTGACAGAAGTTGGGATGACAGTAACGGAACTAGCAGCAATACTCACAGATAACTTAGAGTGCAAAATCAAGCCAGATTTAGTCAACAAAGCTCTAGTTTCATTGGGGTATCAAGAGCGTAATGAAGCCAAGCGAATTTGGATACTGACACAAACCGGCTCAGCTCATGGTATTTTCTTGCTGGCTACTTCAACAACAAACAAATGGAGTGGTTCTCAAATAAAGTGGTATCGCTCTCTAATTCCCATCTTAGAAGAATACTTAACAAATACAGGAATTTTAGAGAATGGCAGCAGTAGCGATCTCACTGCAATACAAGATACAGAACACTCTGAAATTTCCGAAAAAAGCCTTGCATCAATTACTCAAAATGGTAACTCTCCTAGTATTGACTACTCTCAGGGCTGAAGCACCTGAGTTTCCCGCGTATCGTGAGGCTCTATGAAAAGAAAGCAACTTGGACAGTGCCTGAGCGAGTCAAGGTCTGGGAAATTACAGTCAATCCTAGTCAGATTGAGCTGATTCAATCCTTTGCCGACGATGCCTACACGAAACGCTACAACTCAACACAGTATTAAACCAAAAAAAATCTTAATAAAGTTAGCAAAATAAAGGGAAGGGGAAGGGGAGGGTAAAGGTGTATTGTTCAACCTTTACCCTCCCCTCTACTCTCTCAGATTTTTCAGATGGGTATGAGGGCTATGTCCTTGATTTTATCAAGCTTTTGACGGGGTTGTTATCCCGTTAGGTGTAGCTAACCAGGATTTGTATCAAGTACAACTAAACTTTATGAGAGATGAACAACTGATAAATTCTGAGCGCATAGAACCAGATTTAAGGTTAAGGAAAGTGGCAAAATTACGCAAGTCCTTTGTCAAACTGAGGCGGAATAGATAGTCAGTAACGATTGAGGCAATTGTTTGATTAATTGTGAGACTCTGAGCGTTAAGATTAGCCAACTCAGCACAAGATAAATGGGTATTTCCCAATTCTTCAGGTCGCAATTCTATCAAATTGGGGCATTGTAAAACAGGAGAGGGAAGCGCTCCCATAATGCCTGTTTTCTTGAACTTATCCAGGTGCGGAGTTAGCTCTTCAAGGCTATTATGGCTGCCCAGTAGAATTTGACCGCTATCAAAGTTATTGCCAGCATCAAGATACCAGATTCTAGGAATCTCAGCGTGGCGGTTATTCTCTAGCGTTTTGCCCAAGGAACGGCGAGCAGCACTATTGTCAACGCAGCCAATGATAATTACCAAATCATTCCAGTATGATTTTACCAATTTGGGGTCAAAATAGTCAGGAATTGCACTAATTTCTAGCCCCCAGGTAAGATTGTAACGCAAGGCAAGAGTAGTGGCTTTATTCAGTCCAAGTTCAGATTGACAAAATCTCTGCCTCCCCAAATTTTTCCCTTCCACAATATCGGGATCTACAAAGGTAATATTGACATTTTTCCCAACTTGTTTGAAAACGTAAGCTAATCGTGCTAAACTTTCAGCTACATAAGAGCCAGTGCCGCCACAGCCAACGAGCCATAAGTGAAGGTGAGAGTAATCTTTGAGAAGGAGAGGTGTGGAATTTGCGTACTCAAAGTCGAGGTTTAAGGGAGTTTTGGTAAGCATCAGTGATAAAATGTGGCTCTTCAAATACAGAATTAGCTTTAATTAAGCTATAGTGTCCGAAAATTCCGATTCTCACTAAAATCTCAGGAGTCAAGGTATTAACTTTACCCAAGACTGCATAGAGGCGAAAACCCCGCTCGTCAGCATCATCTGTGCTGCTAAAGAAAGCAGGCAATTCTGCGTGAGAGTGGCACTCAATTAAAGCAGTTGAGTAGGATGAATTGTCAAAAGGCTGGCAGCTCGTTCGTGTAGTCAATTGGACTGGAATTGTCAGTTGCCATTGATTACTACTGTCAAGGGATAGGTGAAATAAAATCTCTGTGAGATTGCCACTGCTATCTTTGGTGAATACAGCTTTTGTCAATATAGAAAGTAGCAGTTCTGATGGTACTAAACGAGTCTCAAGGTGCAAGTATGGTTCTATAGGTGGCAACCCTTTGATAGTATTGGGCGTTGAATTTGCAACAGGAATCATGGCCTCTAGTCCGGGGCGAACTGAACGCACAAACACGCCGTTAGAGGCTGTAACGTATTCGCAGAATACCCCAGTAGCAATGGGAGGCAAGGGAATAGAGGCATGAATGTGGTTAAAAAGTTTTAGCATTAACTTAAACTTTGTGTTGAACAATAAATATTGAGTGCAGTCCCTACATAGAAGTTTTGATTTAGGTAGGGTTAGCAATCAATAGGAGGTGTTGCACTAAAGAGTCAATTGAAGGACTGTACCTCACTTCAACTAAATCTTTAACAGGATAGGTACGCCTTTTTCTCAAGGCTAAACTTTTCAGATGTTCTCTGACATCTTGGGGAAAGTTTCGGCTTTTTTGGCTGGATAAGTCAGCATTGAAAGGAGTGGTTATGAAGCTCTGCCAAGCAATATCAATGGTTTGAGTTGAAGCAACAGGTGGAGTATTTTTCCCCCAGCAAATTAAACCGTTTGGATGGATGTTTGGTAAAGGAGTGTGGTAAGCTTTCGACTCTGGGTTGAAAGTAGCAAAATCAGTTGCAAATACCCAATATTGAGTGTTTTGTCCTACAAATACCAAGGCAGTTAGTGGAATAGTAATGGGTTTACTCTCATCAAATTGGAGGTTATATTGGGCAGGAGATATGAATTTTACTACCCAATTTCCTTGAGAGTTAGTTCCCCACCTTATGACTCCTGGGGGCATCCAATCCGTATCAATCGGCTCGTGAGAAAATGCAGTTCTCAAACTGACAGAGGAGAGTAGTTTGTAGTGTTCCTTTGTTCCTTCTCGATAATGGAACAGATATTGTTCTTTGATGAACAGTAATTCAGCATCAATTTCTGCTAGCTGTCGGGGAGCTGTTTGCAGAATTTCACGAAAGACTTCTCCTGACAAATGTTGCATAATAACTTGAAATCGATAGAGGTTATGGAGCTAACCCGATAGGTAAGGTTAGCTCATGCTTGAAAATTAATATTCGTTCGACTGCATTAGGGTAGCAACTCTCCAAGTTTTGTCGGGGTCTTCTGGACATTGTGAACTAACTTCCTGATTTTCCAGCCATGCTTTCCTGTCAAAATAATCAATTTTGAAAAAATAGCTTTTACTGTCAAGTTGAATGCTAAGAAAATCTCGTTCTCCGTAGGGGTTGTTGCCAGCTTCAAAGGTGTTAAAATCTCTTAGTAATTGCAGTAACTTTTGTTGCTGTTCGGGAAGAATAGCTTTTACAGCTTGAGTAATCCGAATTTCACCAATTTTGGTATCTCCTTGACGTAATTGGTCATTAAGACGTGCAATTCTTTTGGCTGTTGTTAGAGTTTCAGTCATAATTAAGGCCTCAATTTCCAACAACTACAACCGCACTAGCGGTTGCTGGTTCACTCGTAATTATTCGGATTCAGGGGTAATTCAAATTGACAAGGTGCTTTTGTTCCAGAGTTCAAGAATTTGCTGAAAATGTCGATGGCGGTCAGTAGCAAGCCAGTCAATGACCTGTTGAGCCTGGGTTATTAATTCTTTAGCACTTTGCCATTGTTCTGATAAAAATATCAAGTTTTCGACTGTCCATTCTCCAAATTGATACTCGTGTTGAGCGCAGCCGTCAAGCCAAATATTACCCGTTGAGTAATTGAGGAAACTCAGTACAATTGGCATCCCTTTTACGGGAAATTCAGCCAGAGAGCAAAACTGTTGGAATTGCTGATGATTGATCCTATCTGGTGGTAGAATCTGAGAAAATGAAACTTCAAATTCTTGTTCATACCAATCTTTCATCTCATTTTCAGTTAGCCAATTTAGTCCTTCAGAACTTAGAGAAAGCAGGATTTGCCATTCAGGAGCTAAGGAATCAATATCTTCATAGCTCAACCAATCCAACCCCCAAGACTCAATCAGGAGTTGGTCGAGGCGTTCTTCTTGTGCTATTTCTAATTGCCAGGGGCTGATCGGGATAAGTTCTGTTTCGTCAAGAAGACGGAATAATTCTAATTCGCGGGGGCTATGATTATCAGGAGTATCCGAGTAAATAGAACTGGTACTGGTAGCAAATTCAGTTGAAAAAAAGTGCTGGTAAAGATTGAGAAGTTGAGCGCTATTGAGCGTTTGTCTGAGAAATTCAATCGCTTCAAGTGGCTTAGTTACTGGGTAGGAGTGTCGCAAAGCGGCAATGGCTTGCGACACAGACAAAATAGTTGCAGGCATTAAAAATTAAGAGGAATTTGGAGACAAGCAATAGCTGGCGCAAGTTGGAGTTTTTTGAGAGTGTCTCTAAATCGCTGTAGTTCTTGCTCACCCAGAGCGATCGCGTCAGAGAGTTCTTGAGCCCGACTTGCCAAGGTTAGCGGAGTAACACAACCGCTGATAGAGTCGCATTGCAGAGCCCAAGTGAGTTGGACAGCTTGATTCGGTTCTTCCGGTGCTGCGACAAGTGAGGGGAGTGGGGAATGGGGAGTGAGCAGTACGCATAGTTCTTTTTTCCAATCTTCTTCTACACCCTTTGTCTTGGCTTGTTTGATGATTTTAATGGGTTGACCTGTTTTTCGTTCAATTGTAGCTTCGCTTAATTCAGGGAAGTAAGGAAGTAGGACTTCTAGCAATTTTTCATCATTTGCAGTAATTTCGTTGGGCAGTTCGATTTGCCTGCCTTCATATTCTATTAGACTCATTGTTACCTCTTTAAAACAGGGGGATTTGTACTCCAGCTTCACCTTTGTTGACGGGGTGGTTAGCAGGATTTTGAAGATTTGGTTTGGCTTTTTTCCGGGGTTGACCAACAGAAGAACGAATTTGAGCACTCACTTTTCGGTTAGGTAGGTTAGAGGCTAACCGCTGGAGCAATTCTTGTAAATGGTTTGGCCAAGCTCCAATCGAGTTTTCTCTAACTTGTACTAATAGTGGTAAGTCGTCATGGCTCGTTGCTGTAATTTCTACGATTCGCCCTTCTGGATGCCCATCGTCTGGTCGCATAACAATGTGGATTTTGATTGTACAAAAATTGAATTCATAAGGTTCTGATTCTCCTTCATCAAGTAAGTCAGGACTCTGTGAAGTGTTCTCAGTTTTGTTGATGGTTTCACCCACTTTTTGAGTAGCTGAAAGTGGAATATCCTCTCCAGTTAGTTCGGAATTTGGTTCTATTTGGGTCATGGCTGGATTCGCAGTACAAGCAAGTGCAGCTTATTCTCAAAAATTGCCGCGATCGCGGCCTTGCTTTTAACGATCTATTTTTTGTAAAGTTTTAACGGTAAGCGTGTTTCCCAAGAAATTTCTTAATTAATTCCCATTAATTATCTGTCCGACAAGATGCGGTCGCACTTGTCTCTATTGATTCTTTGATTGTAATTGCTCAACCCCCTTGACAAGAAGACGAGATAGACATTAGATAAAGGAATGGAAAAACTACCCGGCTTAAAGCAACTATTGAACGAGGCAAAAGAAGCCTTGATAGTAGAGCTATGGCAAGAAATCCAAAAACTCAGCGCAACATTAGCCACCTACGAACCTTGCGCCAGAGCCATCTCCCAAAAAAACTCTTCAAAATTCCGAAGTATTGATAGAGAAGGAATATCTATTGCGCTCGCAAGCTATATTACTATTAGCCACATCTACGATTGCACAGCTATCAATCCGAGTATATTTACTCATACAATTGTAACTATCCGTACAAATGCGATAGCTCTAGAGCGTCAATCTAGACTATGATAACAAGTTGTAGTTAGTACACTTTAAAAAGTCGGCTACTGACAATTTATTGAGTTAACACCATTCAATTGATAAAAACTTCTCCCAGCTATCAGTAGGTTCTGTCGCTGGGAGAAATCGCTGGAAAGTCGGTTTATTCAACTAACGCAGGTATCTTGATTAATTCGATTTCAAACCTTCGCTGCATTCGCCGTTATTCTTTAGGCACAGTAGGCTTTGGTTGGATGTCAAAAATAATCACAAATGTGCGGGTTTTCACTAACCGCTGCAAAACCCGTAGATGATCGTCTGCATCGTTTCTCTTACGAAATCGTGCCACAATAACACGCTGACAATTAGGAAGCAGGCTAATGATACACCACGGGTGCAATTTTTCAGAGTAGGTCATTTTAGTACCTCAGCAGTAAAAGTAACAGATTGTGCTCTTGTTTCATTGCTTGCCAAGACAGTAATTGAATAATCTTGTCAAAGACAGGTCACGGTGACATTGATATTTGACAAGGTTTGTGCTAAGACAAGCTCCAATTATTTTTTGATGCTGAAAAAGCTTGATGTATAGCAGCCAACAAAACTGTTAGAACAAGTCAGCAGTATATGATTGCGACAACGTATACAGTCGTTGCCCTAAACAGTCTTTCCGTTATACGCGCCACTATTAATCCAGGCTATTCTCTTCGCAAGGCGGACACAGGAAAGCCACCAATGTCTCTGGAATTTCCTCAAAATGCTCCAGCAAAAAATCCATTAAAGCCAAATGACGCAAATCGACAGCAGTAGGAAATCTGCGATTTTTACCCGTTTTAAACCAACGCCGCACTGTAGAATCTGAACGAGAACAAATAAAAGCGATTTCCTCATAACTCACTCCCCACTTTGCATAAAACTGCCTCGGTGTCATTCGCAATTGGCATTGACTGTAAACTGCAATCAAATTGCGTTCTCTATCGGTCAGATTCTGCTGCTTTTTTATCATTCTCAAACTTCTCCAAATCTTCCTCCCAGGCAGTATCAAACTGACACCACGTTGCACTTTTGGAATCAGGAGTAAGGCAAATGATGTAACACCACATCCAACAGCATTGACATTGTTCGTAGTTGTAAAATTTGCCGATAACCATTCCTCTGTCAGCTTCTTCGCTAACACCCGTCCAGCGCACCATTTCGCCACAGTTAAAGCGCGGGGGATGAATTTTGGCGAAGTTGGCAGGCAATTCAATTGCAGGCGGCATATCCTTCAAATGTTTTAGTGGCAAAATTGAAATCAAATCTCGCTTTCCTTTTGGGATTGACATGAGTTTTTAACTGTGCATCTATTGCACCTGATTTGTTTTGATAAATTTTCAGACCAATTTCTCGATAGAGAAATTGCAGAGCGACATTTCTTTAAATCAATCAATGAAAATCTCTAATATTAGAGCCTGCATTAATTGCAAGCGGATGCAAGCACAATCGTCTGATATTCACGCACTTCAAAGATATGATGGGAGGCTAGGTAGCATCGATTGCTGAGCGCGCGACAACTGACAGATATGCCAACAGAGATGAAGCGTTTGGAAAGACGATATCCTCTATCACACAAATCTCTAATTTAACTTGTGAGGGATTGGAATCTTTCAAGTTTTTACCGGATACCTGTCGGAGTTATTATTTATTGGCTTGAGATATGTTTATTGGCGATCGCTCGCAGCATTACTTGCTTTGAAGAGCGCCAACTGCGCCCCCCACAGAACTCCTGCGATAGGGGTATTGCGGTCTTTCGAGGCAATATAGTCTGAGACCGCACGCATAGGTGAGCGCGATCGTTCCATCCGCGAATTCCCCTCGATATCGCGTTTGAAAAGTATTTTTTCGGCGAGCCGGCGCCGCGAGCGTCTAATACTGTACTGAGACGCGGCCGGACTCAGATGAGTCTTTTACATGAGGGTAAAGGCTGTGAAGTCCTTAGCAGAGTAGGCTCTGCGGAACAGACGATCCTTTTCAGGTCGCGCTGGGACTAAACGAATCGCACTTTTTGGCAGCGTTCTCACCTTGCTCCTCAATCCGCCAGCTCCAAACGGCGATCGCAAGTGTGGAAGATCGCACCCGAAAGCAACGATTCCACCATCACTCGAGCGCCTGAGACAGCTTTAACCACATATTTTTGAACCTCACCAACAAACCGCACAAGCGCGCCCACCTTCAATGAGTGTCCTGCGTTCGCAGCTTCATCAATTGGTGGCACACTTCCCGATATCTTTATATCTTTATCCGACCCTGTGCCGCCAGGAACCCCTTCCAAACAGGGAGCCGCGGCTTCTGCCAAAGAGATGGCCTTCTCATCCCGCTGCTGCCAAGCTGCAAAAATCGCCGACCTGCCGTCGTTGGGGAACTGGAACTGGTAAACTCGAATGCGCTTGGGCCTGCCCAAAGCATCTCGTTCCTCCGACCTTTCTTGGCGAACCAGCCGCAGGGTAAAGCCCAGCTTCCCCTTCAAAACATACTGAACCACCTCCATTGGGTGGGCATTAGGGTGGACGTTGATACCCAGAAAATCTTTCACGTCCGCAGAATACTGCTTGACCCTTTGAGCAAAGGCTATCACCTCCGGGTCAGTCCCTCGATACTCCCTGTCTGAGTCAAAGAACTCCATCAGCCCCAACTTCTTGAGAGCTTCCACAGAAGCTTTCAGGAAGCGCAAATCTTGCGGGCAAACCTTCCCTTGACCCCTTTCTTGATGGCCTGCCAAGTGATTTTTATCTCGTTTCTTGACAAACTCTGGGTCATGGGTCAAATAGTAATGCAGGCGAATTTGAGGCAGCCAGCCGTCGTCGTCCTTCAATTTCAGCTCGGGCGTCACCGACACACCATAAGTCTCTTGCAGTTGGTACTTGCGTTCTTGATTGAGTTCGCCGGGAGTCTTGGAGCGCTTGTCCTTCAACTTCAGATACTCAGACAGAGTAATATCAGGAGCACCAGCAACAGCATCCGCTTCTACCCTGCGGTTCTCTTGCTGAATTGACTCAGCCTCTTCCTTAACCAGAGCAGCTCCGACATTTCGGAGAGTTAATTCATTTAACTGAGCATCAACCTCCCGGGCAAGCTGCTGCAATAGCTTCCAGTTTTTGACCGCGCTGGCTGCTATTTGCTGCGTTAATCCCTCTAAAAGGAGTTGTTCTAGCTGATTTTCTCGGCACAGTTTTACCTGAAACCCTTCAGCTTTTAAGCTGTACCTAATCGCCTCCCTGTAATGCCACATTCCGGCATTGATTCTAGCAGCCATTTTTGCCCAAGTCCGCAGGTGAACCGGGTCGTGGGCCGCGTCGATGTCGAAGTCAACGCTTTGCAGCAAGCGGATGTTGGTTTTGATAACCTTCTGCTGGGAAGCGAGGAGAGCTCGGTAAGAAGCGTTGCCGTTGCCAATTTTGCCAATGCCAAAGGGCGCTGTCCAGACAAAGATTGGAACATTTTCATCCCTGACGCGAGCGAGACCTTGCAAGGCATCGTTGACGGCAATTGCTCCTTTGAAAATGCCGAATACGGCTGTAAAATAACCGCGAATGTCGATGCTAACTCCTGTGCCAATGGTGGGGCTAGCGATGATGATGTCGTAGTTTTGAATGGTGGCATTAAGTTTCTCAACGCAGCCATAAGCGGGGTGGTTGGGGTCGGCTACTGACTCGCTATCAATCCTGAGAATGCGCTTGTCGGGAAATCGTTTTTGCAGTTGTGTTTCTAGATTGCGACACGACCATTTTCCTTTGACTTTTTGGGAGTCTTCAACAACCATAATGTGGGGCCTGTTTCGATCGATCGGGCAGCAGAGGGCGCGACTTTCAAGGTCGCAGCCGGTGACTTCTCGCGACAGAATTTGCTCCATTTGAGCGAATAGTGGTGCGGGACTTTGAGTGGCGTAGAAGATCGCGTCCCGCTCTTTTTTAGGTTTCCATTGGTTGACGGCAATCCAAGGTTCGAGAGGGATGCCAGCAAGCGCCTTCAAGTAGTCGATCGCGCAATCAGATAAATCAGCATCCTGGGCAACGATTAAGCCGCCGGTGGTTAAGACGGTGCGAATGAGTTCTTGCAGGGTTTGCAAGATGGCGACGCGGTTTTCGCGGCAGGTGCTGGAGTTCAAGGCGTGCCAGATGACTTGTTCGCACTCATCAATGAGGACGATCGCCCCAGACCAGTTTTCGGGGTTGAAACGGGCCATTGAGTGGGGGTGGAGGCTGTCTACACACAAGCCGTACCCGAATAATTTGCCTTCCGGCGAGTTCTTGGTTTCGTCGATGTAGTTGATTCCCAACCCAGCGCAGATGGCGCGGCCGAGCTGAATCCTGTGGGTGATGACTAGCACGCGGCGTTCGCCCGTGTTGAGGGCGTGGGAAACCAGGTGGGCGAGGGAGCGGGTTTTGCCGGTGCCTTTGGGGGATTTGATGCAGGCTAACCCGGACTCTGGATAGGGGAGTTCTCCCAGATAGCGAGAATTTAGCGTTAAAGACGCGGGATAGGTTAAAAGCCATGATTCCCTATCCTGCCAAAATTGGAAGCCTCGTGCTGCGTTTTTGAGGGCAATGAGCGCATCCTCGCCTCTGGCTACCACGAAATCGTCGATGCCTTTCTCCGGTCCTGGCAGAGTGATGACGCTGACAGAGCATTTGGCGGCGGTGAACAGGCGGCCGAGTTTGTCAATCTCGCGGTTGACGTTGAGGACGGTAGAGCGCTTGCTGTCGCGATCGAAGCCGATGTAGATTTCCCGCCCTGGGGTGGCGAAGTGTTGGAGTTCGGGGATGAGATAGGGGTTGCACTTCTCCCCTAGCGCGTTCTTGGTTCTGACGCCCATCGTGACGCCGGGGAGGGCAATGGCCGCGTAGCCCATTGTGAGCAGGCAGGCGGCTTTTTTTACGCCTTCGACGATGGTGACGGGGATGTTGTTGAGCCAAACCCATTCCCAGAATTGAGGCGGGTTTGTGGGGTTGCGGAGGGGCACAGGGGCAGAGGGGAGATTTTCGTCTCCCGTCTCCCCCGTTCCTGTGCTCCCCATCTCTAAGTCCTCTGGATTTTCAGGGTTGATGGGGACGCCGTGGCGTTCTGCAACTTTTGCCCAGATGTGGTCTGGGACTTGCAGGAAGAAGGCTCTGGTGGGGGTTTTGGGGGGGTGTTCGTATTTGACGGGCTTGGTTTTACCGTTTGGGTCGAAGCTGTTGCGGGGCTGATAGGGTTTGAAGCAGCCCCAATACATGGGCTGCCAGTTGTTGAGGGGGTCAAGGCCCGAACACCACCAACCACCGTGCTCGATGTGGCTGTAGTGTTTTCTGGCCCACCGCCATTGTGCGTCGGGGTGGACTCTGCCGGAGGCGGCGTTAATTTCGTAGAGGAGGTAGGCGTAGGGGGCGTCGCCACTAAGAGTTTGCACGTTGAGGGCGAAGATGGCGGAGTCTACGCCGCTTTCTTGCCATTCAGTGAGGGCGGACTTAGACAAGACCATAACGCACCCCCATGTTGGCTGTGTTGACCTTCTGGCCTAGTAGCAATGCGAAAGGCACTCCAAGTTGCACCCGAATCTGGCTACCGCCAGAGCGCCTCATGAACGGGTCAGATGGGGTTAAGTGGACTATGAGTCTCTGTGAGGACTGATTTTGAAGGTCAATGCCTGTGCTATCTCGATAAATCTTCACCGGGCTATTCCTTGAGTGGGGAACATCCCTTTGTCTCATGTTCTGAAAATCGCTGCTTGCACGCCGATCAAAGATAATTAATTAATTAAGATAATCCAGGCGTAGTAAAGTTCTGAAACGCTTGCTGTAAAACGGTTTCAAATTTGAAAGGTAGCTAGATCCGGGTGTTTTGGTAGCTAGATCCGGGTGTTTTGGTAGCTAGATCCGGGTGTGTCCGTAGTAAAGTCGTAAGCCTTGCCTGATAATAGTTTGAAGGTGATTTTGAGGTCATTTTTGCCTTACTACGCAAAACTCCAGCCTTACTACGCTTGGGGCTGGAGTTCGAGTTAAAGGGATGGGAAGCTAGATTGACAGTTCCGGTAGCACTTTAGGCAAGATTTTTCTGAGGTGGGCGGCGGTTTTGGGGCTAATTGGCTTGCCGCGCTGAAGCTGTGAGACTAGCTGCTGAGATATGCCCAGCTTTTCGGCGATGGCTCTTTGCTTCGTCCAACCCTTTGCTTCACAAGCCTTCTGTATCGGTTCCCACTCTAACGGGGCAGCAGATGCTGATTTCCGTTTCCGGGGCAAAGATGCTGATTTTTTAGCAGCTATCAAGGCAGGAATTTTACCGGGAGGCTTGATGGTGACGCCAGCTTCTAGCAGTAAATCAATAATTCTTTTTTTGCAATCTTTGGGTTTACCTGTTGTACTTCCAGGACGCAACCATTCTGGGTAGGTTTCAGAGTCATATATAATCTGCCAATCTAACTCAATCAATCGCATTAAAGCTTTACCCCACCGCTCCTTTATATCTTGAGCTTTGTATTTAACAGACCGCATTAATTCAATTTGATTTTTCGGCATCACCATCTCTAGGACGGTCTTAACCGTGTATTTTCCATTTGTATGAATGGCGCTTTCTGTTGTTATATTGATGGCAATTAAAAATGCTAGCTCATCATGATAGGGGTTCATTTTTAGCGTCGATTCTGAAATCCAACCAAACTCATATAAGGCCACTGGAGGCTTGGCATTCTTGCCAGGTTTATTAAAGAAAAACTCAGTCCATCTACCCGCCCGAATGAAGGCTACTATTTCTGTTGGTTCATCAATTTCATTTGTGAAAATGTTACGCTGCCCGTAGCGCTCCACAGCAACGTCCCAAATGAGGGAATTCATATCGCATCCTAGCTTCCCGATATTCCATTTAATGGTAGCGTCCAGCCTTCTCAGAAGCTTCAGGCATTGCTCTATCCTGAGTAACTTCTGGGAAGTGGTCATATCTTTACGCTCACCCCAACCCATTAAGTCTATGAGGTTAGTGCCACCATTTTTCCCAGTTCCAGCTAGCTTAATTTCAGTTCTCCAAGGCACAGCTTGTTGAAAAACATAGGCAGATAGTAAACAGTGGAGTTTGGCAGTATCTTTCCCCAAATTGCCAAATTCCTCAATAATTCCCCAGGCGGCCTTGCCTGTAAAGTAAAAATATTCTTTAGTAACTGGGTCTTTATCCTTTAAGGCTAACTTAACAAAACCCGTGTTGTAATTATCTCGAAAAAACACATTTTTATGGGCATCTTCTTGCCAATCCCAAATTCGTAATAAGGACTTGCAAGCCGTTCTAGGAGGGGCTGAGGTGAGTATTTGAGTGATTGTGGTGCTGATAAATACCTGGGGTTCGGTTGCGGGAACTGTTTTTGAAGCCAGCCCCAGCATAGCGGTTAACTCATCTAGTGTCCGATTGGATAAATCGAGTGGCTCTAGAAAAATTAAAGCTGAATCAAGTGCCACGTTTTTCCATAAATTTTCCTCGGTTCTACCTGCCTCAAGCCAGAGGGTCAGATGATTTAATATCTCCTCTGCTTTTGTCAAGTAGAAAGCATCATCAACTATCTGCTCTTTGAGAAATTTTTCGAGTTCATCAACACACTTAGGACTAAAGCCTTCTAATGTTTCATCCCTTTTAGTAATTTCGGTATGAATCCCCATTGCTACATTCAAGGCCAAAGTTTCTAAAAAATTCCCTTGGCGTAGCTTCTTGGCGTACTCTTGAATGCGCTCGCCATCTATCGTGGTGGTGGTGGTAGTATATAACTCCATAGCCTAGCCTCTTCATGCCAATAATAGTTACAGGTTTGATAGACAAATATCTCACTTGCTTTATCGAACCGTTTTGTAAGGAGTAACCCGAACTTTCCGTACTACCACGCCCTGTATCCCCAAAGCATTTGCGTTCCAGTGGTGGCGAGAAATAATATGTTTTTTCACTAACTTCACGATCGAAAGCTCTCCTATATACTGTCCCAATCCGCTCGTTACTACAGTTTACCATAACGCTATTATTTTAACATTTTACAGTAATACTTTCCTGCTCTATCGCTGTTAATTTCTGCCTAAAACTAAGAACTGTTGATACAAGCTATTGTCAAAGATCGCTCATCCCCTAACCCACAAACAGCCTTCGCACAGAGGGACGTTATGCTTCCGGTTTTTCCACTAATTTCTCCTGCAAAGCACATCTCTAAGCGCGTAGCATCGGCATAGTCATAGTTATTAGCATAGGGCGGCGAGGTAATGATTAAATCAGCAAAATCATCCGGTACGCCAAGACAATTCCGAGCATCAGAGCGAACGCTCTTAGCAGTATTAGCTGCTGTTTTTCCTGCAATTCTCATGTCTTGAACCTGGGTTTGAACCATTAGCTCAAAAGCTGACATCGGCTACAATACAGATTTTTTGGTTGGGTTAGGTAAGATGTACTGCCAAGGGGCAGTTCCAACGCAGAAAACATGGCAGAGAATGGCTATAATTGTCAGCCATACCAACTCGGATTGAGGAGAATCGTCAGCTAATTGTTTCCAAGCCTGCCACAATCGATTTAAGCCTTCAAGGGAGCGATCGCTTAAACAAGAACGAATCAAAGCCGGATAATTATCTACACAGCCCGACAAATTTTCGGCACGTATTTTGACATTTCTTATATGCTCTAAATAAAGAGCGGGGTCAGTTCGATATAACAACTTGGCTGAAGCAATCCTAGCAACGAAGGGATGAGCTTCTACTCCCAAGCATTCAACCCCCATTTTCTCAGCAGCAAGCAGCGTCGTCCCCGCACCGGCAAATGGATCGAAGACAGTCGCACTCCCCCGTTCCAAGGCTCTAGCAATAACGGTTTCGACCCAAGAGGCCGAGAAACCCGCACGCTCATCTCGCACCAGCGGTGAACGGGCAACTTGATGTTGTCTGTAAAGGTTGAAAAGGTGCTGTTGCCCTCTTGAGAGAGAGGGGGCGGCGCTAGCGGCAGAACTTCCCCAAGAGGCAGCTTTAATTGTTTGACCATCAAAATTTATGCTCGTTCACTCAATTGCAGCGATCGCCGCTGCGCCTGCAAGGTTTTGGAGCCCACCGCTCATCATTAGTACGCTCGCCGAACGGACTGGTAAATTATCCATCTTTTTGCACCCCTAATGAGGGTAATCTGGTCTGGAAACAGAAATTATCAGGCCGGCTATGGACTTAGAACACGCTACTAATTCCTTTGGAGAAATAGCTTCGACGCGCGACCTAGTGGCAGAGCTGTTAGCTGCCAAGCGCTCTGTCAACACTAGGCGTGCTTATGAGAAAGACTTGTACGATTTCTTTGCGACAATGACGGGGCAGGAACCTCACCCGGCATTGGTGCGCGAGTTCCTACGGCTGAACCGCTTCGCCGCTGTCGCGGTGGTTCTCAAATATAAAGCCAAACTAATCGACAAGGGACTTAAGGAAGCGACGATTAATCGGCGGCTGGCGGCTATCAAAAGTTTGGTGAATTTTGCTCGGAAGGTGGGCGAGTGCGAGTGGAGTTTGGTAGATGTTGAAGGAGAGAAGGTGGTTCCTTACCGGGATACTACAGGGTTTGGCCGAGTTGCTTCTGAGAATGTGGCGGCGATGCAGTCGGTGTTGTCCATTCCTGACAGGAGTACACCCCAGGGAAAGCGCGACTATGCAGTTCTCCGGCTGCTGTGGGACAATGCGTTGCGCCGGGGGGAGCTCGGCGGAGCCAATATAGGCGACTTTGACCCGCTAGCCCGAACTCTGAACATTTACGGCAAAGGTAGGGGAACTCAAGCGCAGCTAATTGACTTGCATAGCGCGACGGCAGATGCGATTTCTGATTGGCTGAGCGTGCGGGGAGCTGCAATGCCCCTCGATCCTTTATTTATTGCTTTGACAAAGCGGGAATATGGGTTGAGGTTGAGCGGGTACGCTATTTACAAGCTTGTTTTCTCAACTTGCTCCGCTGCGGGAATTCCTAAAAGAATCAGCCCGCACAGAATACGCCACGCTGCAATTACGACGCTGTTAGATGCAAGCAACGGCAATACGCGAATGGCGCAGAAGTTGAGCCGCCATACCAGCTCGAACGTCCTTAATTGCTACGATGATAATCGGCAGAGCTTGCAGCGGGAAGCGTCGGGGCTGCTGGCTGGTTTGGTACGCTAAGTTGAGATTTATATGTTCGGATAATAATCGAATACAAGACTATGGGGAAACTTACCGAAACTGTTAACTTTCGTCTGACACTCTAAGATTAGTTGGGTGCGACTGGCTGAACCTTTACCAGTTACAGCAGTGCATAACTGCGTTATTAGCAGGCAAGCTGATAGAAGGGATGCGGGGCAAGTCAACGAGCGACGGTTGCAGGTAATGCAGCAAAGCAGTTAGACTAAAATTCAGGAGGCGCTTGTCACCCCCTGAACAAAATAAGATTGAGGAGATTCAGGGAGCGAGAGTTAAGAAAGTAATTTGCTCTGAACAAACCCCGACGAATCTGCGCCAAGTCGTAACTTTTAAAAATCACCCAAGGAAAATCAACGAAGCCATTGCCGATGGGGAGAAAATCAGTAGCGGGGTACAAAGCCTTGACATAACGCTCCAGTAACATACGAAACCTGTGACTCACAGGCGAGTTTTCACTCTCTTCTGTAAATGAGCGCCGGAGAGTTTCATCTGCAACCAAGAAATGTAGGGGAACAGCGAAATACTGGTCGCTGAAATTGCTAGAGTCGCTAAGTTGCTGCGTAATCTCCTCATTTTGCTTGAGCTTTTGGATGAAATCAAGAGCGAAGTAAATTTCATTTTTTATATCTTGTGGGTAATTTTTGCGCCAGATATTTTCCAAAGCATTTATGAATTCTGGCGTCGCGTATTTACTGACTTGGGAATAAGGATCGAACCTGTAAAGGGAGGTCACTGTGTTATTATTCATTGGGACGAGCAACAGCGAACCATCCACATAAAAAACCTGCGGGCTGAGTTCGATATCCAACAAGTCAGCCATGCAAGAGCATTGGTCAAATAAGAAATCAACGCCTAACTCCAATAGAGACGGTAAGCTAATTTTTTTCCTTGTCTGTTCGTAGGAAACAGAAGAATTGGGTGAGCAAGTAGACTTCTGTAGGAAGAATTTCGCAGACTCAAAAAAACAAGGCAAATGTTCGAGAGCAAGTTTAACATCTCGATCTTCTGGATGTAGACGCTGATGGCTCCGCAGCCGCTGCATGAGAGACTTGATACGGGTACTAAACGTCTCGCCACCCGAATACATCCCTTTTCCGCCAATGGGAATCATTGCTGTGCTGCGTCCGCAGAGATATCCTGCACCCGTAATTCTCGTCATTATCGCTGTTCGCAAGACGAGCAAGGAACCTATCAGATTTGCGACGCGAGTGATCTGACTTTGTTGCTTGCTGGGTACATTGGTGAATACTTTTTCAACAATGTACACCGTCACTTTCTTAGGTTCGCGATCGTTATTTTTTCCCTCGGCAAAATCGCCCCGACCTCGATAGATGGTCTGAATAATTTCCATCAGGTTGTTTTCTATCTGAAACCTAGGTAGCTCGACGATTATGTGTTTTGCATGAGGAAAGGAAATGCCGCGAGAAGCTGATGATGTCATAAATACTACTCTAACCTGGTCTTTACATTCAAGGCGGCTTTCCTTGTCTGGATCTGAAAGGGAATGTATTTCCAGATAAGCCTTATTTTTATCGAATCGAGGCTGCCTCTTTTTGACCAAATCTATTAATTGTATCAGACGTTGCTTGTCCTGAATGTAAACCAGTAATTGGTCTGAATTTTGCTCAGAGACGTGGTGGATTATTTCGGTTACTAGGGAATCGTCCCGCGCTGACTGACCCAGTTTATTTTTAAGGGAGCCATCCTCATTAATTTTACAAGTCTCGAAGAAAACTTTGTAAGTGAGTTCAATAAGTCTTGCTGGATATGAGTTGGCGTTAATTATGGTGGAATCAATAATTCCTCGCCGTGCTGACTCATCAGTAAACGACTGAAAACTAAGCTCCAGTGGCTCTCGCTCATTCTCAACAGGAGAACAGTAAATCTTAGCCGGCTCCGCTTCCCTTGTACCGAGGTGCGGCTTAACAACTTCAACACCTATTAGGGAAGCGTCAGCAACAATCAGTTTAGTATTAAAACCATGCGATTTATCGAAGAGTTCAAGCTTTTTATCCAGCCATTTCTGCATGGCGTGAAACCACTCAACCCCAGCGCTATCGCCCGTCACTTCGTCAACCATAACAATGATGTTTCTCAGGCGTGAAGATAATTTAATCATTTCCTCTGAAATCACTTCACCCTGATTTGTAACCGAACGGAATAGTCTATGAAAGTTATCTAAGGAGTCTCCGTATTTATTCACTTTACGGAGGGACTGAGTAGAGCAGGTAATCACAATTTTACTCACGCCCTTATTGATGAGAGCGTGACCAGCATCGCACAGGCTCCTAATCACTCCCGTTCCTGATTTTTTATCGTAGCCAAGCGAATTTCCTGAAAGACGACTTATTTCCTGTCTCGCTCTTGTGAGATGCTTTCCCTCATCTCCAACGCCAATAAAAGTTACCCCTGACCAATTAGAAGTATTAGTATCGCCATTAGAATAATATTTGACTGTTGGCAAGCCGTTGTTGGTGGCAATAATAGCGTGGCTGGTATAAATGCAGTACAGGTCATCAGCAAACAAGCGCCGCGATTCAGTTCTAAATTTATTGATTGTGTCTTCGTTAACCGATAGCCGCGGACTGACGTAGAACAGCAGGAAGCCCTCGTTAACGCGATCGCGAAGAAAATCTACCACTGTCGTTGTTTTCCCAATACCCGGATTTCCGGTCAGGAACAGATAGCGACAGGCGGATGACAGTTGTTCGTTTATTATTTGGGCATGAGCATTCCTTAGCGTAATTTTCTGAGGAAGGTTGTATTTTGAAGTAATCGAATCATCTAGAAAATCCGATGGATTGTGAAAATTACTAATTGTTTCAGTGAAAGACACGGTTCTGTCCGCAGTGGTATTCATATCGCACAGCGAGTCAACAAATTCTTTTACGTCCTGCTGTTGGCGATCGCTCTCTTGTTCGCATTCTCCTGCTGTACTGTTTCCAACGCTGACTCCCATTCCACCGGGTGCGTACAATAAACTATCCGCGACACTTCGCTTGATTAAATTGAGCATCTTAACAAGCGTCCGCTTATAACTATCGATTGAATTCTCTGTGTCAGACTTTTCCTGTCTCTTCATGGACTTATATGCGTCGGCGCAACGATCAAGGATATCGAAATCTTCCCGCCCGACATTCAGAGTGCTAATTCCCTGCGTCGTGTAACCGATCGCCGTGACTTGGACAGTTGCATCCTTTGGTATCCTGTTCTCTGATTCGAGAAACTTGACAAAACTAGCGGAGTACGATGCCGCCTGCACCAACTTAACAAAGTCCTTGTCGTAATAAGAAAAAGCTGTCAGGTAATCCTTTATGTCACGCCCAATTATTAATTCTCGATTGCTTCCTTCCTTTGTGTCAATTTTTAAGTGATGATAAACACTTTTGGACATTAAGCGGTGCAGTTCCACTCCGAGAGACTCAAGGATTGATAAAGCACTCGATAAATTCCACAAATCGCAATGTTCTCGTTCATCAGTTGCACCCTGATTTTCCCCTTCGTTCAACTCGCTGCTGTCATTGCTATCAACGGTGAATGCAGACAAATCAACGCAGACGATGCGATATTCCTTTTTTCCGCCTCCCTCCCCCTCTTTCGACATCAGCATTAATGTGTCCGCCTTTAAAAATTCCCCCGTTGTAGCGTATTTATTTATGTATGGGAAAACCTTATCTGGGGTAATGCCCAACTGGGAAAGGATTTGAGAATAGCGGTCATGTTCGTTTTTTTCCAGTGTTCTCATGCTGGTTGCATCCGAAAGACAGCACTGCACGTACAGCAATTCCCAATATCTGCTTGTATTAGAGGAGTACCCGAACGCATCCATCAGTTCGTGCCATAAACCCAAACCGCCAAGATGACCCCGCAGGAGTAACAACTTGCCCCAGGTTGCCCATATTCGCTGACTCTCCGCGTCAATAAATCCCTCTTTCAATTTCATTTGAACGAGGCTATTGACGACTCCTCGATGATTGAGTTTTTTTAAATCATCAATGAATAAACCCATGTGGGCGTATTTCATCCCTGTTTGATGAATCGCCGTCAATATTCCCGCGTTAAATGCTAGCTCGAAAAGATGTCCTTGTGCCTCTCTTATTTCCATTTACAGATCCTCTAAAACTTACAGAGCCTTTAAAACGGGACAATATCGCCGTTGCTAATAACCCACCACTGGGAAGCGATTATCGATTCAACTCGCTCCTTAAGCATCGGATTGGAATAGGACTCAACCAAGCAGTCAACATAATGTTGAGGCAGCTCATCGGGAGCGCTTACTTCACGATCTACTAAGTAATTCTTAATTTCATCGAGAAGCAAGAGAGAGGAGTGAGATAGATTAATGTTGCTATGTATCGCATTCTCTTCAGAAATTGGAACGATCAATGCGTTGTACACTTCTGTGAGATATGCGATAGAATTCATTTGCACCGAAGAGATGCAGTGCCGACTTTTGGCTGCTGACCTGCCAATTGCATTGTCGCCGATAATATCATTTAGGGGGTCGAGTTTGAGGAACGATTTCTCTGCCTTAGTTTGGCTTTTTTCGTATTTTGAATAATGCAAGAGCGTTAACCCAAGCATGAGGTCATTTTTGAGCGGCCCCTCTTTGATGAGACCGTCCATCACCTTATTCACGTCAATTACGTCGCCAGGGTGGGCGTTGAGCAAGGTAGAATAAGTTGTCACAGTGTTGTAGAAAATACGATCTCGCTCTACAGCCTTTCCGGTGAACAAATTGAAAAATACTACCTGGGAGCGATTGGGGTCATTAAATACGTTACTCAACTGGCGCACGTCCTGAACGTACAAAGTCTCTTCTTTCAGTTCCCCATCAATCCGCAAGGCGCTGTAACTGTCGTACAGAACCGGATATATTACCAGATCATCAGCAATCTTGAGGTATTTGATGAGTTCCGGCGACATGAAGAACAATTCATTTTGTTGGTCAGTCACGCGCAGGTGTTCAGAAAAGGGACTGCTAGCTATGTATATAACGTGGCGAAACCCCTTGAGATACATATCGCTAATTGTGTCGCGCAGCACTGCAGGACAGCGATGCAGTTCATCCCCTCTGTAATTTCCCGCCAGAGTTTTCACCATCCTCACTTTTAGACCTGTTTCTGTAGGCTCCACTGCCACAACTTCACCCGTCAAATTGGCAATGTAGTTTTCTCCCCAACGTGAGGAACGGGCGTCGCATTTGTTGCTTGAAACCATCATTATTAACAAGGGCTCTATGGTTCTATTGTTATTGTTCTTAATTTTGTATTCCTGTGGCAATATTGAGTAGAGCGAACACTTGGCATTTGGAATTTTATAACGGTTAATATTCGGCATCACTATTCCTTGAGAATTCATCAACAAGGAGTCGCTCAATACATAACTCCATTCCTCCACTATTTGATGAAGCAATGTTTCCTGCTGCGTTGTTTGGGCTTCTGCTGTTTGGTGCAGCAGCCACTGACCTACAAATAAATTTTTATTTTTTCGCGCTTGAGATGTCAGAATATCTAATATTATGAAGCCCAGCGTCCGCCAAGTAAGCTCGTATATAAAACGCCCCCGTTCTGTGGCTTTTTCTAAAGGTACTTCAGTCACTTTAAACTCTATTAGTGAGCCAGGAAATACAAGGCGACTCATGTATTCCGATGCTTCATCAGCATTTTGGGGCAGGTTACGTTTCTCCCCTAATAAGGGTGCGAGCATTTCGATGTTCTTTTTATCGCGAGCAAATTGCTTGCTTGTATCTTGACTTGCAAAACTATAGAACACGGGAAGCATTTGAATGTCGCCAATTTGATAGCTCATGTCGAACTCGCGCTTCTTACTCGTGCGGTAGAAGTTATCCGTCTCAAATGTCAGCGTTACAGGAAACTGGATGATTGCGTCTTTATTTGCCACCTGTGCCGAGATGAAAACATACTTGAGGCATTCCTTCAGATTCTCCGACAGTTCATTCCCGAAGAATCTACCCGTATTGCTGATTTCGCTCAAGTCTGACAGAAGCAATGTCCGTGACAGCCCTATATTTACCTTTTTTTCGGCAGAAAACCCAAGTTTTTCTTTTTTTAAGTATTCTTTAAGAGCCTTTACCACAGCTTCCAGTTTGTCAGTAACTAAGTATTCACTCATTTCACCAACAAACTTTATCATTAAATTTTTCTTAGCCTCATCACTGTCAAGAGCTTCTTCTTTCAACTGAGGCAATACTTCTTCCGTAAATCTCCTGATTACATCAAAATTTAGAACATCCTCGTAACAATAATTTGGCGCTAGAGGGTTTGGACAGGCAAATGCAAAGTAATAAAGAACGAAAAACTTAACTATTTTCTCAATGTGTTTCTTGCGCCTCTCCTGCGTTAGATCGTCCAAATTTATGTTATGCAACTTTGAATCCGGCTTAATCATCTCAAGCCCATACACAAATGAAGAATCGTAAAGAACCGGATTACTGACGCGCCCGTTTAACTTGAATTTGAGTCCAAAAGTTATTGAGGTAATGCTCTGATGTGGATCGTCTGTTTCTCCAATACAGCCATCGATTTTGCCTAAAAGAGGTAACTCGGAGAAGGCATCCCGCCCAGAGAATAATTCTTGGATGTCTACAAGTACGCCCTGGTATGTTACTTCGTAATAAGCCTCTGGTTTCTTTTTGTCGTTGATGAATTTTTCCAGTGATCTAAGACGCCGGCTGTAGTCCCTCAAATAAAACGAGGCTTCGTCGAGTGATATTCCGCGTGGCTGTTGTTTCCCTTTAAGGGCAAACTGATGTATTAACTTACTTTTTTGCTTCGAGTCTCTAACGCGAGCGCAATCTTCATCAATTATATTTGCCAAGGATTCCAAGTAAGTTACTTCCGCCTCTCTTTTCAGGCGACCGATTGTTTCCTGATTAAGTAATTTTTCAAGTTGGCATAATTCATTAGAACCATTAGTTTTGAGCAAATCGAGGCTCGTTCTCACGTTTTTAATTACAAAATCAGGATAATTTGAGTCCTGTTGTATTTTCAAGAATTGAACATAATTTTCCAGCCCAGTCACCACAAATTCGCGGAAGCGAGTTGTACTATTTATCTCTATTGTTACTTTGTGACTCCTGATTGTAGGAGTCTCCACTTCATAATCCAAGGTCAAATCCTGCGAACTCAACCCAGTCATCGAAGGGAATTGCCAAGCAAACAAGGAGGGCTGCTTTGGCATTGATGCCAGGGGTACAAGCATTGACTCGATTAATTCATCAATTGTCACTTCTGAGCTTTCTCCATCAGGCTTTGAGCTTTCTCCATCAGGCTTTGAGCTTTCTTCATCAGGCTCTGAGCTTTCTTCATCAGGCTCTGAGCTTTCTTCATCAGGCTCTGAGCTTTCTTCATCAGGCTCTGAGCCGTGGACTTTCCTAATAGCCTCGATTAATCTATTTGATAAAGCCGTTTTGATTTCTTGAATTTTTTCTCCGAAGGTTTCACGGCATTTTTCAACCATGTTTATTGTCGCTTTATAGGCTTTTTCTCCTGGCTCTAATGGAGGTCTTAATTCTTGATTTTTTGCGAGTTGAAAAGCCAAACAATGAATGTCTATAATTAACCTAAATCTTCCTGAAGGGATATCTTGTTTTAAGCAAAATATTGCTGCTCCGGTTTCTTGATTCAGTTCGTCAAGAGTTTTTGCTAGCCAGTCGCTATAATCCAGCCTCGCCAGTTCATTCCTGTCTTCTTTTAACTCATTTTTCACGGGAACTAGCTCCTTCTTTTATGAAAACTGGTTGCGGATTGTTCACTGGTTAAGGGGATAAATTATTCTCATACAAGTAGAATGATTCAAAATATCATTTCATGTTCGCCAAAATAAACCATCTCAGGAGGTCGGTGTCGAGCTTACAGTTACAACAGATTGCAGGTGAATAGAGTACACTTTAATCCCAAGCACCCACGAAACTGGTTTACAAACTCGCTATCCGACTCTCCTTTTACCCTCATCTCAAGCAACAGCAGGGTCAGTAACCAACGCCCTCATATAATAGCAAAGAGGTCGGACATTGTGGGGCAAAGAACTGCAACTGAGTAAATCCCAATCTTTGCAGGGGCTTTTCAGCACCCAAGAGCTATCCTCTTTGAGGGGCAAGCCTGCTACGAATGGATCGTGGGAGCGGGAGTCAACATCAGTAGCACTCCGGTGAGACCGGATTGGGGAAGAAAGCGCCGATCGAGCAGGCCGGATTGCGAAAAGGCTCCTGAGCGACTTGCGGTGATGAATGTTTGGCTCAATTTGGTCAAGAGGAGTCTAACTCGGAGTTGCGGGGGTTTTCCAGTACCTAAGAGCTGCTGAGGGGCTGATATTCATGACTTGAAAATGGGCGGAAGTCATCATAGCATTGAGCCGTTATGTTGCACAGCAGGCGAAACTGGAGTGGTGTCGGCGGTAGATTGACTTGCTCTACGTGCACCTCTACCAAACTGGGATTCCTCAATAGAACTTCAAAAATCTCACTATTCAAATATCGCGGACAATACCCGACAATATGGTGGTCTTCTGTATTTAAAGTCAATGCTTTAGAATCATAATGATTTTGAAATTCGTGAGCTAACCACAAATTTTCTCCTGTCTCTAAGCGGTTAATTCGCTCAATTGCACAGGGTGGCAAATACCGCAGTCCGTGCAAGAAAAAGTGAAGGCGATACCGCCCTTCTGAATCTGGTTCAGGAATGAGAAAAACAGTTAGAGTATCTGTTTCTCGCCGCCCACCGCTGCGAGCTAACATGGCAATTGGCTCGCTTTCATTTTGAGAAAGATTTAGCCACCGAATAAAACTTGAGTAATCGGGGCGATTTGTCGGCATCAACCGATTAGCAAATACGGAAAATAAGTAGGTTGATGTATATACTTCACCTAAGCGCGGAAACGAGGGCAAGGGTTCAAAACCGCACTTCTGTTGAGCTTCTAAAACGCCTTGCGTGTAGGTAAATTGGTAGTTGGTTCCGTCAAAGGTTAGCCTGCCAATGGGAAACCAGGAACGGCTGTTTGGATCTTGCCAAGCCAAAAAAAGCGTTGAGTGTGTTTTCACGGTAGCGTTTTCCTCAAGTTAAGCAGTCTGTGTTGATTGAATTCAAGAATCTTTTGGGCAAACTCGGCTGCAATCGGTGAGATACGAGTGTTAGGAATTCGATTAAAAATATCCACCATATTCGCCTTTGAGATACTTTCAAGTCGCTCAAGCCATATATGCGCTGCATTCGGAAATCGACGTGCAGCGCAGTCAAATACATCAATTGTTTTGAGAGGCTTTTTATCATCAACGCTGCCATAAAACGCTGAGAAACATTTGTTAGCATAAGCCTCTACTGAGCGTTTTTGCCTTTGTCGATCTGAGAGGTCGCGCCCCAGACTGGAAGCATGATCGTAACTGGGTGCTAGGTGTGCTGTTTTGGATGTAGTGGACGCTAGATTTACTGTTTCGGATGCACTGGGTGCTAGGTGTGCTGTTTCGGATGTAGTAGGCACTGCCTTATTTCGGACAACACCCCAGTTTTCGTGGTGGCGATCGCCATTGCCAATCCACGCATCTAACAGAAGATAGCCGACAAACACTTCTACAGCTTTTTGGATGCCACTGGGTACTGTCCAACCAATGGGTAAGTTCACAGATTCATCAGAGATAATTCTCAACACTAGATCAATTGTATGTTGTGACAGGTTGTAGGTTGCAAAGGTGGGGTAATTGGGCACGATGGGAGTAAGAAGTTCGTTACCGTGAACGAGGGTGCCACCGTTAGGCAAAAAGTAAGAAGAGACTACACCGAGATTCCCCTCACTCGTGGCGGCCAGTTCATAATTAGCATGAGGAATTCCCAGTAATTCGCACAATTCG
This sequence comes from Microcoleus sp. B4-C1, assembly GCF_036705285.1. Lineage (NCBI taxonomy): Bacteria > Bacillati > Cyanobacteriota > Cyanophyceae > Oscillatoriales > Microcoleaceae > Microcoleus > Microcoleus sp. B4-C1. The sequence goes on from NZ_JAUBUC010000001.1 coordinate 173,627, forward strand.
GAGGCCACTTTTTCTGCCCAATCTTCGCCTAAATCAAGTCTTGCTTGTTTGTACAGGCAGCGGCCGAGTTCTGGGTGTTCAAACCAAAACTTATACTTGCTTCCCATTGCCTCAGTCTTGGAGAGTTCGTAAGCTTGAGGGGTGACAATAATGATGGGAAATTCATCAGGCATAAATTGTTTAACCTATTTCTTTCGCCGCACTCGCAGTTCACAAATATAGCAACCGCTTTCGTCGGTTAGAACACAAAGTCTGGTAGGGGTCATTCATGAACCCTACCTTGTCTATAGCAGTATGACGACTGCTATAGAACCCATTTGACATATTGTAGCGATCGGACACCAGCAGCCGATCGGATTGCAGCAACCTTACGCCTCGAAAAGCTCTTTTTTGAGGTCGTTCGCTTTAAACCCATAAAAACCGCCTCAAAGGCGTGTTCAGCCCAAGGAATTTAGAGCGTTTTTGGAGTTTTCCTAAAACAACAGAAGCCTACATTGTACCCGCAAGGCACAGTGTAGGTAGTTCATGTAGTTTTACTTTAAAATCAGCTTCATTTTTCCAATCCCTCACCCACCAAAGCTTCCAGTTCAGCTAACAGCTTCTCTAGTTTCTTTTGCTTTTTGGGGTCATCCCAAACCTTAGACTTTTTCACTCTGCCATAAGCTGCATCTACGCGACTTTTAAGTGAGTGATTTGGTGCAGTCGCCTCCCCTGTACTTTTCGCTTTTAAATCGGCAATGCGCTGTTTGATTTGGGTCAGGGAGAGGTCGAGAGCGATCGCCTCTTCTAACAATTGGGAGCGCTCTGAGCTATCCTTAACTCGGGCGATCGCTCTGGCTTTAGTATACTCAATCTGTCCTTTCCGCAGCGCTCCAATCACATCATCTGGCAGGTTCAGCAACGGGAGGCGATTGGTTCGGAAACTCTCTGGAGTGTACTTCCCGACGAGTGCAAATATATCGCTTACTATTTCCCACTCCGAGCTGTGGATAACGTTATCCACACCGGCGCGTTCCGGGTGCGCGGCTGCTCCGAGCAAAGCAATAACTGACGAAGAGGTAGAGTTCAATTTCATTGCCAGCAATTGCAGAATTCCCTCAGTTTCCTCAATCGCATTCAAATCTTCCCGCTGCAAGTTCTCCAGCAGTGCAATTTGCAGAGCCTCTGTGTCTGTCAGTTCCCGAATCACAACAGGAATCTCAGTCAAACCTAACGACGAAGCGGCTCGATAGCGCCGTTCTCCCGCTACCAATTCGTACTTGTTGCCATCTATTGGGCGTACCAGGAGCGGTTGCAGAATCCCTAGCTGCTTGACTGACTCCACCAGTTCTTGCATAGCTGTCGGATCGAAATAGCGGCGTGGCTGCTGCTGGGGCAAGACAATTGTGTCTATGGAGACTAGGGAGGATGCGGCATCTTCGCTGTCGCTGGTTCCTAATAGAGCCTCAACCCCTTTGATTTGATAAGGCTGACTGTCGCGCTTTTGATTCATGCCAGAGCTAAGAGTCCTTGTGCAATAGTATCGAGTACGGCGACGGCTGGATGTTTTGGATTGTACACGGCCAGAGGTACGTGTTGCTGTGACGCATCGGCGAAAGCGACAGTCCGAGGCACGGCAGGGTAAATCGCACCAATCTTCTCCAGAGAAGTAGTAATTGACTGCAAACTTTGAAAGGCCTGTACAGTACGGGTATCGTACAGCGTCGGAATCACTCCAGCAATCTGCAATGAACGATTGGCGCGTTTCCTGACGCGAGCAATGGTTTGCAACAGCAATTCGGTTCCTTTGAGAGCTTTATATTCAGTCTGAATCGGAATTAAGACGTGAGTGGAGGCAACTAGACTGATATAGGATAGGATGCCTAGCGAAGGAGGGCAGTCTATCAATATGAAGTCATAGTGCGAGCTCAGGGGGTCAATGACTTCTTTTAGCCGACTATCTCTCATGTCAGCCACCACCAGTTCCAGCTCTGCTCCGCTCAAATTAATATTGGAAGGAAGCAAGTCCATGTTGTGAAGGTTTTTGCGGAGCGCCGCGTCAGAACCGTTCATAATAGACTCGTAGACAGTCTCCTGTAACTCAGATGGCTCCAAGCCCATGAAGGTGGTAAGTGAGGCTTGGGGGTCCATATCTACTAACAAGACTTTTTGCTTCCGCCTCGCCAAATGGTAGCCTAAATTCATTGTCAAACTGGTTTTGGAGACACCGCCTGACTGGTTGAACAGCGCAATAATTTTGCTCATCTATTTTTAAGCACGCAATAAACGTGTTGATTCAACAACAATATTAGTGGACTGCGGCTTATTCTAGGCTAATCTTTGAAATAACTTTGAGAACCGCCTCTGAAAACTGCGATCGCAGTTAGCATTGAACTATCGCAGTTAGCACTGAGCAGAGATGTTGAGCGCAGTCCATACTCATAATCTTGGATTTGGGTGGGGTTCGTTCAAAGGTAGTGTTGAGTTAAATCGCTGATAATATCTAAGCTCATATTATCAACTAATTTAGTCAGAGCCACAGCAAGAGGCTTCTGCGACAGGGGGATTCGCTCAATCAACAGCCTTACCGCTTGCTCGTCTCCACAAGCGGCTGCTTTATAAAGCTTCTCAATCAACTCCCTCGGCAACACAGACAGCGACTCAGGAGTCAGTTGCATAACAGGCTCATCCTGTTCAGACTTCCTTGGCGACTCCTCTTCATAGATATAGCGAACTCCCAAATGAAGCGCCATCTTCTCAAAAATTACTGTTTCTCGGAACGGTTTGGCAACAAAATCATCAAAGCCATTCGACAAGGCAAGTTCCTGGGTTTTAACAAAAGCATTAGCGCTCAAAGCAATAATTTTAGTGTTAGAACCGTCAGGCAAAGCTCTAATTTTTTGAGTAGCTTGAAAACCGTCTAAAACAGGCATCCTCAAATCCATCCAAATTAAATCCGGCTTGTACTTTCGCCACAATTTAACAGCCTCAATTCCGTTATCCGCGAAGCACACAAGAAAACCAGCCGACTTCAATATCTGAGTTAGCAGCAACCGATTTGCCGACTCATCGTCCGCTACCAGAATGCGATAATTTTGTTGGTTAGGTGTCAACCCCTTCACTCGTTTTTGCGGCAGTCTGTCATAAACTTCGCTCTCAGTAGCATGACTGACTTTAACGTAAAAACTAAAAACCGTTCCTTTCCCCACAGAACTTTTGACCTTAATTTCACCACCCATCAGCTTCACAAAAGAGTTACTGATTGGCAATCCCAAACCCGTTCCCGTTTGCGATTTTCTGCCAGCATCCGCTTGCACGAACGGCTTGAACAAACGGCTAACCTCGTCAGGGGCAATGCCTGGGCCTGTATCCTTCACAGAGAACTGGAGAAAGAATTTGGATAGCGGTTTTTTTGCCAGCAACTGAAGGCATTTTACAGTCAGCTTCACCCTACCCGCCTCAGTAAATTTAACAGCATTACCCAACAGATTAATCAAAACTTGGCGCAGCTTGCTTTCATCAGTTCGGACGTATTGCGGTACATCTGAACTGCGTTCAAAAACAAGTTGCAACCCCGACGATTGAGTTTTGAGTTGGAACATCCCTTCTATATCATTGAGCAAACTGTACAGGTCAAAAGCATTTGATTCGAGGGTAATTTGACCAGCTTCAATCTTAGACAGCGACAAAATATCGTTGATTAGTTTCAACAAATGCTCGCCACTGCGATTGATAATATCTAAACTCGACTGCTGTTCCGGTGCAGTTTTTTTAGAGTTTACAAGGAGGTGGGCAAAGCCGATAATCGCATTCAGAGGCGTTCTCAGTTCGTGGCTCATATTAGCCAGAAAGGTACTTTTAGCGCGATTGGCACTTTCGGCGGCAATTTTAGCTTGTTTTAGTTCCTTTGTTTTCTGTGCAACTTGCCGCTTTAAATCGCCAGAATATTCTTCTAACCGCTGGCGAGATGCTTTTAACTGGAAATTCATGCGCTTGAAAGCACAGGCTAGGGCTTCGAGTTCGGCAACGCCGCTACCTGAAACTGTTGAGTCGAAGTCGCCACCAGCTATCGCCTCTGTTGCCGAAATTAACCGCAGCAGCCGCTGTTCTATTCTTAGGGAAATGGACAGCAAAAGGCAGATAGAAAGAACCAAAGCCAGCATTACGAGCAAAATAGTGTTGCGGGTGTTAGCCTGAACTTTGTCCGTAAAATCGGTTTCAGGGACAACTGCTACAATCAGCCAGTTTAAGCTTGAAGAGTTTTCAAAAGGTCTGACTTGCAGTAAGTATCTAGAGTTGCTGGCAGTAAAGTTAAGATTTTGGCTGCTGTTAATAGCAGCGAGGCTGCCATAATGTTTAAGCAAATACTCTGTTGAAAGCTGGATTACTTTTTGTTGCAGAGCTTGGGCGCGAATTCGCTGCTGGGAGTCAACAGAAATAGACGGTTTTAGTTCAGTTACCTCGTTCCAAGCAACTAAATGTCCCTCTCGGTCTAAGATAAAGGCTTGACAGTTAGGGCTGATGTGGAAATCGTGCAAGTTGAATGTTGAGGTTGGGGTGGGAAAAGCAGGATTTGTTTTTTGTTGAGGCAATATTGTTTTTGGAGAGTCTGACCCATTTCTTTTCCCATTTGGTTTGATTGTGACTCCGGCTGTTTGACTTGGGCGAAGTTGGTTCACCGAACCAGTTTGCATTTTATTATAATTCCCTTCTCCTTTCCCAACCCGTTCTTTTAAGTAGTTGTCAAGGCGGTCCCAGATGCGGCTCGTTGCTTCTGCCAATAGCTGTGCAACTAAGTCATTCATTGTCTGCCGCCCTGTTTGAAAAGAAAGCCATCCCGTCAGACATAGTAAAGTCGAAATCAGGAGAGCGTTGGGGACTGTAAGCACAACGCGCAGCGGGAGGGCAGACTTTTTTTGAACTGAGCTTTTTGGGCGGAACATTGGTTAAAAAAAGAGAGTGGGAATGAGGAAAAAAACGTTCTTCTTCAGAGGGGAGTAACACCAGAAGTAGAAGAGTTCTCCTCTCCTCATTCACCATCCCCGCTCGGTCTCGTTATGCTGTTTGACTAATTCCTATTAATAGCGCAGCCTCAAACGAATCTGAATCAGTCAAAAGCCATAAGTTCTCAGAGCGAGCGGTTAGCGACACTGGCTCCCGCTTGGCAGTATTGAGGAGAGGATTTGCATCTCAACTAACCCAAGTTGCGTACTTAAAGCCGCTCTAGACTGGTAATGGGTAATGGGTAATGGGTAATTGGAACAAGTTGAGATTTGAGATTTGAGATTTTAAATTGATGGGATTGCCGTTGCTCCCGCTTTGTGCTTGACTCCGGAACGAATGCACTTACCTAACTCTGTCTAACATTGGTTAGATATGAGTAGGTTTGTGTGAACGGTAGTTTGATTCTTCAAAAGCTATTTTGGCTAGCTCGACAATCACAGACAAGTCTACTCCGGCTCGTGCAGCAGCATCGGCCGCCGATAGATTGTGGTTTCTTACTAGAGCTAAAAATTGTCGCACGCTGTAGACTACTGGGTCGCTGGCTGCTGTGTAGCCTTTTTGAATGGCAATCAGCAATCCTTTTTCAACATCTGATGCTGCGGGGGCGCGACCTCTATCAACGTTCACAGTCGGCTCCATTCTTGGGGTGACGGGAGCGATGCGAATTCCTAAGTGTTCTGGTTCTTTGTTGGTAGGAACGATGTTGAAGTTGTAAAGTCGCTGTTTCCCTTTTGAATCTACAGTTTTGATTGAAAGGTTAGTGATGGTAGCTGTGGTAGCTCCCGGAAAATTGAGCGCTTGAATGGGACGCAAGAAAACAGTTTTGGCTTGGCCGCTTGCCAACTGTGCGTCGGTGCTGAAAACTATTTTTGAGGGGTCGGCAATTAAAACGTAGGCGAGAGCTTCATCGGTTGAGCTGAAGTCGATCGTACTCGCGCGACCGGGATAGACTAAAATATCGATCGCACTATTGACGGCAATATCTCGACCCACAGTTTGATAGCCTGTTACTCTTGATTGAGCAAAAGCACAGTCGGGGTAGCTTGCAGTAGCGAACACTGCTGTGAACAAAAGCCCTCCGAGGGAAAGCATTCTTGGGGATTGGATGCGATTCGTCATGGCAGTTATTCGTTGATGTGGAGAAAATTGTTGACAGTAGAAACGGGGATTTCCTTTACTAATCGCCGCAGTCGCGTTGGGGCGACTTAACCGTTTACCGACGGTTTGGTTATCGGTAAATGTTGAGAAAGCTGTTAACAGTAATAGAAACCGGGGTTCCTTTATTAACCACAGCTACATTGGGGCGGTTTAAAAGTTCTTCAGTTGCTCTATCTGAGCGGCTTTCCATCCGTTTTGCCAGGGGGCTGAAGAAGCCATCGAGGACGGCTGACCAAATTTGGGGGTCTCGACTTTCAACGGTGGTTGTACTGCCCCCAAACCTACCGCTAATACTGCTAGAGCTCCTGACTTTAGGCTCTGCGAACACTTGACCGACTCGTCCAACTCCCGACAGCACTGCGGTGAGGATATCCTGTCCGGCAACATCGGAACCTGGGTCGAAGTAGCCTGAAGCAATCAACGGCCGCCCGCCCTCTCCTGCAATCAAAATTGCGCCTTCTGGAATGGGCTGCTGTTTAATCTGACCGTTTCTATCAGAGTAGACAATCGCCACAGCACTAGCTTGTACCATGCGATTGGTTTTGCTGACGGTGCTGGCTTTGGCAATGACAACTGTGCCGGCTGGAAAAGCAATAAAGCCGTTAGTTGCCGTTACGTTGTCTGTGAGGGTGACGGCAAATTTGTCTCCCTGGTGTTTGTTTGAGCTTTCATCCCACAGCAGGGGAATCGAAACTACGCCGTTGGCTGTGGTGCCCAGGGGAACCTGAGCTGTTTGGGAGGTTGAGCCCGTTTGGGGCGTGCGGTTGAGAATGCCTTTTACCCCTGGAGAGTTGACTTGTTCTGCGGTTGGGGAATTTGTTAAGGCTTCTGCTTCTGGAGCAGTTTCTGGGGAAAGGGTTTGAAATTCTGTATCGGGCAAGGATGTTTGGGACTCGCTCAGTCGAGTCGCAGTCTCGATTGGGTTATCGGTAAAATCGGAACTTGTTTGGGGAGAAAGGGCAGCCGGAGTTAATTGGTTAGTTGAGTTTTGGGAGTTGTCGGTGGTTTCGAGGCTGTCCTCTCCTGCAGGAAACTCCGGGTGTAGCCTTTCCCCGCTGGCGTTATTTGGGTGGCTATATAGTTTTTCTGGGATTTGCTCGAAAGAAACGTATGAGGGTTGCGACTTTTGGTTGCCGATATTGACAGTTAGGAATTCAGTTGTTGGAGCTGGCTTTGTCAGAGCGGCGGCGGTAGCACTTGTTGTCGCTGGAGTGCTTGGTGTTGCACTCACGGCATTCGCTATTCGGTTAGGGTCAAAATTTCCCCTAATTTGTCCGAGTTGAGCGAGTTGGTTCCACCGCTCAAACGGGTCGATTTTTTCTTCTCTTGGAGTTGGAATTAAAGGTGGGGGTATTAACGGTTTGGGTATGGGGGCTGGTGGGGGCGCGGGTGTTCTTTGCGGTATGGGTGCGGGTACTGTTACCGTCCGCACTACTGTTCTGGGTGCGGGTAGGGGTTCGCGTAGAGGAGTAGGTGGCGGTGCAGCGCTCCGGGTAGCGACTAGACGCGGAGTTCGCGGATTTCGTGGGGCTCTTGACGGTTTGGGCGACGGTTCTGTTTTGGGTTTTGCGGTTTTTTGCGGTTTTTCGGCTAACAGTTTTTGTTGGTCTTGGTAAGCTAATTTAGCCAGCAACTCCGGTTTTTCATCTTTAATGGTGCCAGAAGAGCTTTCTTTTGGTGTTGATTGTGCGATAGGTTCGCGAGGTGATTTAGGCTTGATAAATTGCCAAATCAGCAGTCCTAGCAATAGTATTCCACCAGTCAATAGCAGTATTGTCACTGCTCTAGGAACGCCTCTTTCGGAAACAGGCGGGGGCAGTGGTCTTTCCTCATCTTGAGCGAGTTGATATTGAGTTTCAAGTGTTAGGGGTGCATTGGGGTCGAAATTAGCAATGAAGTTTTCATCAATATCATCGTCAGAAGGGGAAGGGTTTGGAGAAGGGGAAATAGGGGAATTGATGTTATCGTCATCATTATTAGGGGTATATTCACTTGATGCAGTTGTATGATTCATATTGGCTGTAGTGGTACTATTATCAGGAGTGGTATTAATTGGATTTTCGGTTAATCCATTTCTTTTGTTAGTCATGGCTTTAGAGTTGAATGTGTTGTGTTTAACTGTACATAAAAAAGCAAAGAGAGAAGACTTCAAGCAAAGGTATGAAACATACTAAATGTTTAAATTATTTAGTTGTTACGGTAGGTTTTTAAATTTACCCACTTGCCGGTTCGGCCCCTTTCCATGTCTCTTTCCTCTTCTATGGTTTGAATTCGACAATTCGGGAAATTTCTAATCCGGCTGCTCTCAAAGAGTGAATAGTCTTCTCTAATTCATTAGCGTTTTCTTTGAGAGGGGATTTGGGAATTTCTACGGCTTTGACGGTGAAGGTTCGATTAAACTGTTCTCGGCTTTCTCCAATGCCTTGCTCTAGCACTACGCGAGTAGCAATTACATCTATTTCCCAAACTCCTCTTTTTATTTCTCTCGGTTCTGAGATGTGAGAGATATAGACTCCAGAGCGGGTTTTTCCTGAATAGATGGTGTTGGGAACGAGTTTGGCAAGTTCGACCAGGGAAGCTTTACCAAACTCTGATTCCATCATCAAGGAACCCATCCAAGCAGTTGTAGGAACTTGGGAACCTTTAACTTTAATGCCGGGGTCTGGGTCATTTGTGCCGGGAATTTTGCCTGACCAAGCCCAGGTTAAATTTACCCAACTGGATACAAAATTTTGGATGATTTTCGGCTCTCTGTACAGTTCATCTTGTTCTGCAATTCGTGCTGCGGTTCCGTCTTTTAACTGGACAAAGGTAACTTTTCTTTGAGATAAGGCTCTCAAACTGACTGTATTCACTAAAACAGTAATTGTCAGGAGGAAAACAAAGCTTGTTAGTAGAACAAAGCACAAGGCTAAGGTGTTTTTAGATTCAGGGAGTAAGGGTTGTGATTGTGGGAATTTCATATGATCGAAGGGGATGGGGAGATGGGGATAGAGAATAGGGAGATAGGGAGGGAATGGATTGGCAAACTGGGTTTGAGTAGTGAGTAACAACTCGGTTCGGTGAAGAAAAAGCTATCGGAATTTCCTTGCCCTAGATCAGTTTTCCAGCAATAACGCCGATCGCGTTACTGGCAATATCTGTAAGCTGTTTGGTGCTATTGGCGATCGCACTGTACAAAGCAGTTCCTCCACCCTTGGCTATTAACACGGCTAGAACGGGAGAAAACACAGCTAAAAAGAATAAAAAGGCGATATCTGTAACTAACTCTGCATCGGAATTGACAATCACTACAGCGACTAATCCAACGACGATGTTGTACCCCAATTGCACTCCAAATAACGACATAAATCCTATTAGCCAAGCCCAGATAGGTTTTCCTTGTAGTGGCAATAGTGATAAACCCATTGCCAGAGGCCCGAATAAAGCTGTTAGCAACAAGGCTGCTTCTAAAATATTGACAAATGCCCACTGTACTGATCTAAGAATTAAGCGAATGATGGGCAAGACAGTAGACCTAAAAACTTGTCCTGCAAAATCGCCATTTCCTATATCCTGAAGATTGGCAACATTGCCTAAGTTTTCGACAAATCGCTGCAAGCTTTTGAGAGATCCTCCATTTTGCTGTTCGGCTGCCTGGAGGATTTGTTGAGCGGGCTGTTTTTTGCTGTTCCAACATTCCACTAAAGCTGAGCCAACTTTGCCCTGACATTCGCTGTAGAGTTTTTCGATTTCTTCTTTGCCAGCACTGGTGAGGTTAACGTCGCTCAGGGCAGTTCTGAAGGTCATTTCTCCGACTTGAATTTTCATAATTTCTTGAACTTGAGTGCTGCCTACAGCTTTGATGAATTTGACGCTTTCAGCTAAGACTTTACCGTTGTTGCTGAGAAATACTACAATTACGAGTGGCCAGATAAACATGGCTACTAGCTCTGACCAAGACTGTTTTTCGATGATTTCTTTGCCACTGGTGACAGCGAGGTAAGTAACAGATATTCCCGCTAGAATTAGTCCTAGTTTGACTAAGGCAATCCAGAGAGAGGATTCTTGAGTGTTGAAGGTGTTAAACCAAACTAAATTCCACGATTCGACGGTCTTTTGAGAGACTTCTATGGCGTCAGAGAGAGTGTCCAGGGCTTGTCCTGCTGTGCTAGTTTGGGCGATTAGTTGTGTCAGCATCTTTGGAAGGGGAGGGGGAAGGGGAAGGGGAAGGGGAGAGGGAGAGTGGGAGAGGGGGAGAAAGAGGGAGAGGGGGAGAGTGGGAGAGTGGGAGAGTGGGAGAGTGGGAGAGAACAAGCGGGACAAGCGGAAACAGGAAACCCTTATCCCCTCTCCCTCTCACCCCATTCCCCCCCTCTCCCCCTCCCCCACTCCCCACTCCCTACTCCCCACTCCCCTTATTCACCCAGGGTGATGCCTCCCGGCATTTGAAAGAGTCCGGCTTGAGTAGAAGAAGCTGTAGCCGCCGCAGCATCCTGCCGTCTCTGGGCTGTGTTAATTTCGTTGAGTTCTTCAGCTTGTTGAGCGTTGAGAATGTTGGCAAAACTGCGATCGATTTGAGCTTGCTGGCCCTGCATGACTAAGGCACTTTGATTTTCTGCTGATAAGGCTGCTTGCTTAGCTGCGATCGCACTTTGTTGAGATATGTTTCTCATAATGTTCTGTGTGACATCTTGACCTTCTGAATCAGCACCCAATTCCATTGAATTTTGGCTCTCGCGATGAGTTTGCTCTACGTTTTGCTGGACAATTTCTTTCATCTGAGCTTGCTTTTGTTGAGCTTCTTTACTGAGAGTGGCTTTATTGGCTTCACTGACAGCACTTTCTCTTTCTGCGAGTTCGGCGGTATTCTCTTTGAGGCTGTAAGAATCTTGCGGTCTCTTCTCTAAAACAGCGGATAGTTTTGTCCCTTCGCTTTCGGAGGTGTTGCCATCCATTATGCTTTTAACTGCTTCTTTTAGGTCTGGAACTTTCAATTCTCCCAGGAATGAAGAGAGGGTTGACTCTATTTCACTGCTGAAATTTTCTACTTTGTTTAACAAATTGTCCCAGATGCCTGAGATGCTGTCGGAGATGGTGGAGATGGTATCTGAAATTTCGCCTGTTATGTCGCTAATTGTGTTTTCTATACCTCCTATTTCTTTCGGGTTGCTCAAGAAGTTATTAGCTGATTGTTGGATTTGGCTTTCTATTTGTTGATTGGGAACTGTGAAGCTGGAGCGGTTGAAAGTGCTGCTGTTAGGATTGTTTGAGGTGGGAAGCTGTGTTGCAGTCGGATTGCTGTCAGAGGTTTGAGCTTTTGCTTCAACAGAATTTAGTATTAAGCTCAGCCAAATTGCAGGAATGCCGAGGGCAAGTTTGACAAGAAATTTCGGTGATTTCATCGGTTTTTCTCCGTCTAGCTAGCAATAAGGTCTTGAGGGGATTTGTGTCCATTGATATCAGTGACTGCATTCTTGCCAATATTAGCTAATGAACGTCCTTCTTTAACGGCTTGTACATATTCAGAGGCAAATTGTTTGAGTGCTAGCAATTGCCCTTTTAACGTATTGGGATAGTGAGCCATAACTCGGGCGCGGGCCATCAATTCAGCTTGATTGTTAGCCACACTTGCTAATATCATTTCGCCTGGATAGTATCGGCTTTGCCAGAAACGACCTCCTTTTTCAATTAGCCAATTGGAATAAAGGTCGGCAGCTCTGGGAAGGAAAGCTTCTGTGGCATTTTGGCTAATAATTTCAGCCGGATATCCCAAATTTTTGATCCAAGAAGTGGCTCCGTTTGATGTCAATCTTCCGGTAATTCGATACACCATGTTTTGCATAATCATAGTTCCCGCACTACAATCGCAAATACTGTCGATATCTTGGGCTAGCAAGAGCACTGAAATGCCATTTTTTCTACCCACTGCACAGAGTTCGCCTACTACTTCAGCAAATCCGTCTTTCTTAAACAAAATCGAAAGTTCGTCTCCGATAAATAGGCTTTTAGGGTGAGAAAGTGCGTTGCGGATGCAAGCAGCATGGGCATTAATTGCCATCAGGTATTGGTCTTGTTCGTTGCCCAGACCGCTAAGGGCAAAAAACTTAACAGCGGGTTCGGGTGAAAATGTACTCGGTCTGCCAATTGCTTTCCCTAAAGGTGAGGCTAGTAATGCGTTGCATTGAGTGATAATTTGGTTGATGGCAATGCGGTCGAAGTCGGTAAAGTTTTGTAGGTTTAGTTGCTCTTTTGTGCAGAACTTTAGGAGGTTTGTGAGGGTTGGCATTTCTTGCCACGCGGTCGATTTCCAGCCTTTTTCAAATGCCGTATTGTAGCGCTCGATAATGTCTGGGTCTTCCAGAAATTTTTTCAGAGTTAGCAGCAAAATGGCATCGACTCGCTGCGCTAATTTTGGGTCGCGGACTTTACCCATGCTGATAATAGTCAGCGCTTTTCGGATAAACTCTTTCCATTGGTCTAGTCGGCGCGATCGCTCTTCTCTGTCAAAACGCCTCAAATCGGGTATTTCGAGTAGATTCGAGCTGCCAGAGGTGATGTCGTAGTACGCACCGTCGTCGCCTAAGAGTTTCACTGCTGTCTCAAAGGTACTGCCGCTTCCTGCTGAGATGTCCATACCGACTACTGGGATATTAGCGGCTATTGCATCGGCTGCAAATCGCCATCCCAAAACACTTTTACCGGAACCAGACTCGCCTGTTATGACAGCGCGGCTGGTTTGGTTGTGCATGAGGTCAACGTACACGGGTTTGCCGCCTTTGGTGATGAATTCAACTCCTTTTGAGTCGATGTCCCTTACAGCAGTTAAGGGCAAAATACCGGGGACAGTTTCGGTGTCTAAGGTGAGGCGGCGTTCGTTAATTAGCGAACTGCTGTGCAACAGCCAGCTTACAGTAATGGGCAAAGTTTCTAGCCACAGTTGCCAAGCAATGTTGCGCTCTCTTAATACCTTGGCAGAGCCGAAGCTGTGGGAGAGCATTTGGCAAGCGTGTGTTAGTTGCTCCGGCGTTGGTCGGTAGACTAAGAAGGTGACAGCAGCGTGAATTGCTCTTGCACCTTTGTACATTTTTTTCTGGGCTTCAAAGGATTCTTCCTGTTTGACTTCTGCTCCTACATCGCGACCTTGACCTTTTTCTAAAGCGCGTTTTTTGGCACTTTTTGATTGTTTAGCTTGCCTTGCTAAGTTGTCTTGAATAATAAAGTTGGGAGCGGCGCTAATTTCGACAACGGCTTCAGTATCGCGGACATAGCTGTTGCTCATAATTTTCCAGAGCCATTGCAGTTGCTCTCTGGTATTGAGCCAGCCGCCGGGGCCCTCTTCCATTGTGAGCACGCCGCATTCTGCGTTTCTGCCGGGAAGCAAAATGCGTGAGCTAGCTTTTCTGTGTTCCGGGCAGCTCGAACGGCCGCTCATACCTTCAATTAAAATGGTGCAGGCGTGTTTGTGACTGTTGATGGTTTCGGTTAGTTTGTAGTCGGAGGCGGTTTCTTTTAAGGTGAGAAGTTGGGGGATAGGGGGTACGGGTGCGCTGTTGAATTTTTGCCACAGCCAGCCCCATAGTATTTGGGCATTCATGGGTTGAATTTCCAGTCCGATTTTGGTGTTTAGCAAGAGTTCCCACCGGATGTAGCCTTGCTCGAAAGCGTCGAGCAGCAGTTGTTTGTAAAAGCGTTCAGAGTAGATGCGCTGGTTGCCTGTAAATTGTGCAGCAACGCTGTTGGCTGTGTTGACAATTCCATTGATGAATTTACTCAGAGGGTCGTTGGATTTGGAGCCAGATTGAGCGTTGAATGTCCAAGTGCAGAAAATAGTTTGGTTCCACAGTTGTCGGGTGCCTGCTAAGTTGAGTTCTTGAATGCGTTTCTGTTCGTTACGAACGAGTACAGAAATGGGTTTGAGGTGACAGTTGTCAGCCAATTCAGTTAACTGTTGCTGGCGAAGGCAATCGCTGCTGTAGCAGCCGGTGTGAAAGGTCATTTTTTCGCCTGGGGCAATGTCTTTTAGCCCCTCTTCTAAGGCGGTAGCTGCGTTGTTTACTTCCTGACGGTACAGAATGTTGTGAAAGCCAGCCGTCTCGAATCCGAATACAATTTGGTATTGACTGCCTTCATTCAGTAAGTAACCAGAAACTTCTCGACCATCCTTTTTGATAGTGACTAAACACAGGAGGTTTTGGTAGTTTTGGAAGGGCATAAGTCGGCTGTTACCTCCTTGTTGATTGGGAGCAAGTTTGGGTTTAAGTTTGACTCGGACTTGTGAATCGCTGATTCGGTGGCGAATCGGGTTTGGTCGGTGTTGGGGAACGGGAGAAAGGTATAAAAGATTACCGTTGTACCACTCATTCCCCGGCGGAGGTCTAAACCTGTCTACAAAAAGGTGAGGTTTGTTACCTGTCAGGAGCCACCAGCTTACAATTAGCCAGAAAGTAGTGATGAAAAACCAAGGCATTCCTAAGCTGAATAGGCCGTTGGTGAGGAGGTAGGAAATTACGGTGATTAGCATCCACGGAATTAGCTGTTCCGCTGGAATAATGCCGATGCTGGCTTGTTTGCCAAGAATCTTATTGACGGAAATAAAATCTTTATCTGGGTCTTTGAGCATAATTTAAAGGGTTTAGATTTGAGGTTGAGATGTGGGAAGACAAACCCTTCCCCTTTGGATAATTAAGCTCCACCTCCGCCACCGCCATTGCCAATGAAGAGGAAAGTTATTACGTCAATGGCAATGACAATGGCAAAAGCTAAGGCAACTTGAGTCACAATTGGTCGCCAGTCATTGCCTTGCTGCGCTTGGTTGTAAGCAAAAAGAGACGCGGCTGCTACTAACAAAAGGAAGGCTCCGCGAATTAAGTTGAAAATCAGTTCGATGACTTCGGCATCAATAGCTTCACCTCCTGCGGAAGCCGCTCCTTCTGCTAGCTCAGTCATAAATTCTTCTAAGCCGGAGAGGAAGATGGCGTTGGCGGGGGAATCGAGCACGGAGCACAGTGCAGTGGAGGTAATGATGGCAGTAGCAACGTGCCAAAATCGAATTTTGCAGCCGATATATCGCTCTACAATTGGAATTGCTTTAGCGGTGTGCCACAAACTCAAAAAGACTATACTGGAGCAGCCTAAAGTTGCAATTAAGAGCGGGTCGTGAAGGCTGAAGTAGATGAGTGAGGCCAGGCAAATGCCGATGAAGGGAATGTCGCCCAGTTTGATTTTCTGTTGTTTTAACCAGCGTAATAATGAGTTTTGATTTCGTTCATGTCTTGTTTTGTCTAAGTAAGTAGCCATGTCACTTGCTCGCTAAATTTATTGCTTAAATGCTAATTTAAGCTGCATCTACTGCCTGCAAAATCACCAAAAACGGTGATTTTCTACAGTGACAGTGACCCCCTCCAAATGGAGGGTGCAAGTGAAAAAAGTTATTTCAAATCTCCATCTCGGCTTCAGTTTTTCTAGCTTCCTGCTTGTTGGAGTTATGGTTTGGAGCGAGTTGCTGTTGGGATAGGAGATTTTCTACTTCTTCGGGTGGAATATCGCACAGAAGTACCTCAACATTACCTTTTTGGAGGCTGGCCTCAAAAACTATCTCGCTGTGAGAGTTAAAGCCTTTGATAGTACCCTTCGACTTGGATTTATCGCTGAATTCGACTTCAAAGTCGAGGCGCGAGCCTTGGGAATCGGTAAAGCTGACTTCATCTTGATTGCTTCTCTTTACCATTTCAGCTAGCCGCTCTTGGTTGACAGCTTGTTGAAAAATCTTTAAGCGGTCGAGTTCTTCTTTTTCTTCAGGTTTCAGGAAGTCGTTTGTAACTTCCCATTCTCCAGTTTTATCCTGTACTGCTGAAAACAGTTCCTCGCCTTCCTTAGTTTTTAAGCTGACAGCGGTAGAGGAGTCAAAATTTGTTACATAAAGTTTTGCTTGTCCAAAATCAACCCCGTCTTCTAATGCAATGCCTTCCGCATTTGCTTCTTCTTCAGCTAGGTTGTAAATTTTCGCCAGTGTTGCTGCAAGTTGGGCGTCCTGAGTAAGATTTTGGGCTGTCACAGTGATTTTTTTAGCAGTAGCGCTAGCGCTGCTGCTAGCTGGGATTGTTGATTCTAATGAAATTTTTTCACCTATTTCTGTTGCGTTTTGTACGAATTGGTCGCTGAGGGATGGAGTCGAGCTGTCGGGCGGTTCTACTTTTGCATCCGCAGCTTGAACGCCTGTCTCGCTTTGAAGAGAAAGTTTGTTTTCTAAAGCTTCTATTCGCTTTTCTAGGGTATCGAGTCGCTTTTCAAGTCGGTTGAGTGCTTCATTTATTTGTACGAGCTGTTCTTCAAAACTCGCCTCTGTGTCAATCTTAATAGAAGCCGTTTTTTCAGAATTGTTGTCTCTCACACGACCGGAAATTTTATCAACTTTTCCGTGGACTTTGCTAACCGCTTTAGCTAAGAGCATACCGGGTGTTGAGACAAATTCGGCATCCGGTTCAGGTAAGATGTTATGTTCCGGTTCTGGCTCCGGTTCAGCTATTGGTAAAGCTTCGGATTCGACCATTGCATCTGCAACTGAATCCGCTTCAACCAAGTTGGTAACCCGCTGCGAGAGCGAGTCTGCTCGCTGGCTTTGAGCTTTGAGCCTTTTGACAATACCGGCAACTTGGCGCTCTTTTCCAGCCTCAAGAGCAGCTTCTATAATTTGAGAAGCTGCTTTTTTCCCCATCAGAGTAGCGAGAACCGCAACTTGACCGCTCAGGCCGCTGACAGTTGTACCTTCTACCTCACTTCCAGAAATGGCTGTTCTACCACTAACTTGTACAGCAGCATCGAGGATACTATCGATGTTCTGGTCGTTTGATTTTTTGCCTTGAGGTCGCTGTTGGCTCGTTCGGGTTTTTGAAGGTGTGCGTGCTAAGGATTCAGCAACTTCTACCGCTTCATCTGTCTGAAGTTTTCTTTTGGCTTGGGATTTAGCTGATAATTCTTCGTCTTCCAAATCTTCTCGCTCAGAGTTTTGAAGGTGGCTTTTAGTTTGAGGCTTAGCTTTAGGTTGAGGTTCTTTGACTTCAAACTCATCTAGTTCACTTAGTTCATCTCTCGGAGAGCGGGTTAAGGCTTTAGATTTAACCAGTGGTTCTTCCGACTCCAACTCCTCTACGTCATCTTTTCGGGATCTTCTTTTGGTTTGAGAGTTGGGTGATGGCTCGTCGTCATCCGAATTTTCTATTTCATCTTTTTTTGATTTGATATTGGCTTTATATTTCGATTTGTGCGATGGTTCATCATCTTCTAAGTCATCTAGCAAATCGTCTTTTTTAGACTTGTTAACCGTTTGATATTTCGATCGACGCGAGGGTTGCTCATCCTCTAATTCATCTAGTAAATCGTCTTTTTTAGACTTAGTTGCAACTTTAGATTTAGACTTGGGGGAGGGTTGCTCATCATCCAATTCATCTAGTAAATCGTCTTTCTTAGACCTTGTTTTAGTTCGAGGCGAATCGAGTAATGCTTCAATTCCTGTTTTAGTAAATCGGTTGTCGTCCGGCTCTCCCAAGTGCTCCATCATGTACTTTCCTGTGGTAGAGCCGTACTCGGGTCGATCGCTCAAACTGAGGACGAGTCCGTTGTGCTTGACATCCACGCTAATGCCAGGTTTGCCGTCTGCTTCCGTTAGTTCTTCAATTGCATCGGCAAAATCTTCTACGCTGGTGAGTCCGTTTTCCAGGCAGTAATCTAAAGCTTTCTCGCAGCGATTTCTTAGGTAGTTGAGGATTTTCTTGCCCTCGGCTGTGTTAGGGGTGATGTAGTTTCCCTGGCTTCGGCTTCGGTATGCTGTTTTTGTAGCCATAATCTTTGTGGCGGCGTGAGTGGATATTTCCCATGAAATTCGAGCAGTGTGGCTACTGACTTCACTCAGAAGAGCGGTTTTGGAGAGTTAAAGTGACCCCCTCCAATCGGAGGGGGAATTGTCGTCTACTAATAAATAGTTCCTGTTTGGAACTCGCTAAAAAACTAACTGTTCGGTCAACGAGCTTTCTTGGCGTTCACACTTACCCGGTCTTAGATGTAGGGTAGTTGATGTTAAAGTTGTGTATCTGCATCTCTTTTTGGTGAAGATGTAGAAGCTAATTCAGCATCAACCTCTTTGAGGTATTTGATAAACTGAGAGCTGTTGTTTTCAGAAAGTTTCTTAATGATTTGACCTGTTTTCAAGTCAGCAGCCAAGACCGGATTATCAGCTTCATCTCTGACTAAACACCTAACATTATTGCGAGATTGGCTAATAAAAGCTGTCCAGTTCCCCACAGGGATTTTAGTTTCTCCAGTTTGGTTATATGCTTCAGAAATCGCATCTTTCAGCAATTGTGAGAGGTAGGCGGGGCTGGCAGCAATGTCTTGGGGTTGAGACGGCGGTTTATTTGGGGTAGGGGTTGGCGATACGGATTGCGATCGCTTTTGGGTAGGGGTTGGCGATACAAGTGATCGCTCTTGACAAAGAGTTGTCGATACGGATAGCGATCGGTCTTGACAAAAGGTTGGCGGGACTTCTGAAAGTTCCTCAACTGATTCAATTAGTTGCACAGAGCTAGGGTTGATGTTTAAGATCAGAGCGCTGCCTTTAGGGGAGGGTTCAATAGTGGCCTCAAAGGTAGTACCGATCGGCAATTTAGGTGAATTAGCAGAGAACATGGCTAGCTCTTGTCCGTCAAGAAGGACAATAGGGCTGCCGTCGCGTCTCGAACCGCTACCGCTAACAGAACCCACCTCAAAAGTCAATGTTTTCTGCCTCCATTTGGGACTGCTAAAGTCAACATCTTTCAAGTCATTGTACTTCTGTCCAATCAGTTCAGCTCTGTCAAACTGAAAGGTTTGCAATTGCTGGCAAATTTCATCTGTAAACAAATTGAGAACCAATGCTGCTTTAGGTGTTTGGTTTTGGGACTCAAGCCAAGTATAATCAGCAGGAGCTACAATGCGTGAACTGACATCTTTGGTGCGACCAAGACCATCGCGGTAGGTTAAGTCTAAACTGTCGATGTCGTTGACATTTTCGCAAAACTTCTTCTCAAGAATTCCCACCAGTTGGTCGCTGGGTTCAATTAAGGCAAAATTGACCATTGGCAGGCTCGGATGCAAAGTTGCTTCATATTTAATACCTTTGGTGTCTAACAATTCTTTCCAATGTCCAGCTAAGTCTTTGCCAACTGGCTGTCGCTTCTTATCCATGACAGTTTTATTGCTGCCGTCCCGTTCAAATTCCTCGAAAGGGACGCTCAGAACGTAAGTGTCTTTTGGCATTGCTTCGTGCAGTCGCTCGTACTCAGGTTCAAGGTTGAATTCAATCAGCAGTTGGCGAGAAAGTTCCTTACAAGCTTTGCGAGGGACTTCTAAGTTGGGATTTGCGGTTTCGACGTGCCACATAGCACTAGCAGCTAAAAACCGTTCTTCAG
The DNA here is from genome assembly GCF_036705285.1 of Microcoleus sp. B4-C1. Taxonomy (NCBI): domain Bacteria; kingdom Bacillati; phylum Cyanobacteriota; class Cyanophyceae; order Oscillatoriales; family Microcoleaceae; genus Microcoleus; species Microcoleus sp. B4-C1. Next base: position 193,192 of record NZ_JAUBUC010000001.1, read on the forward strand.
GGTCAGTCCAAGCTTCAGTTACATCGGCTCTTAAGCTCTCGTATAACTTGCTGACTGCTTCTTTAATTGCCTTAGAATCGCCGCCGCACTCCAAGTGAATTTCACCCATCCTTTCTCGATAGCGTTCCTTAATATCTTGCGCCCACCTGACATAATATTTCTCCCATTTTTCTCGCTCATCTAAGTCAGAAGGAGACTCAAACAAGTAGCGAAACTCGTCGCGGTGGCGGCTTTTTAGACGAGTCGGTTCCCACTCTGGATTAACAGCCTCCCTAGCGATGCAATTGATAGCGGTGCCGTCTCCTATAGGTAATGGCACCGTTTTGTAAAGCCTGGGGTCGTCTTTGTAGTCAAATAAGTAGCTTGGGTGCTGTTCAGACCACTGCTTAGCCTTGGACAGCAGGGTGGGGTGGTGGTCTTCGGTGCGAGTAGCACTTTTGGGGCTGTCCACTTCAATTTGCAGGGCATCAAACAGCTTTCCAAGAAGCTGCCGCTTCTGTTGATTGAATAAACTTTCTGGCTGTCCCGGTTCTGCTGCTGACGATTGCACTCTCCCGATTAAGGTAGCCACCCAGCCGATTTTATTTTGGGCTATGGCTACGGCAATTTGCCGCAATTTGGTATACTTGCGATCGCCATCACTATCGGTAGCTTTATTGTAGTCAACTTTCTCTCGCTTCTCAACTGCATCGTACTCATTCTCTTGATTAGCGTGCCTGGTTTCAGAGGCGATATTCGGCATTCGGGAAGCAGGCGTAATCACTAATTGATCGCCATCAAAATCGCATTGGTGATGCTGCATGGCTTGGTCTGGGTGAATGAAAACGCACCCTTTGTATTTCGTTAATGCGCGATGGCTTTTGTTGTCTACTGTGTAGCGGCGGATGTTATCTTTACTGACAATTGGGTATCGGGTAACGATAACTTCTGTGCCGTGCCGCAAGTGAGGCGCAACAATTGTACCGGGTTGGAGGTTTTCACAAGGTTGAGCCATTGCTGAACCGTGATGAATTGCTCCTTTAATTGCTAAGTCTTTCCACTTTTTAGCCAGTTGTTCTTGCATGAAATCGACGACTTTGGGAAAGTCGAGGAGTTGACCGAGTTTGTCGTTCCTCAAAATTGAAATTAGCCGGGATTCGTTGCGTTGGGCTTTTTCATCTGTTTCGTCTTCTAATCCGCTGCTGTCTTCGTGAAGGCTAGATTGAAAAGCAGCTTTTTTGTCGTGTTGCTCTACTAAGTATTTGGCAAGTTGCAGCCGGTTATTTTGCAAGTCAGCTAGCTTTTGGGCTTCTATTTTGGTCGGTGTGGCTATGTCAGCCCCAATAGCTGCTTCGGAATACCAAATCGAAAATTGCCAGGAATTTTCGTATTCAGTTACTTTGGCGTTGCCTCGATTTCCCAGTATAGCTTTGGGAAATTCGTAGTCGCCACAGGGGATAAGTTCAGCTAATTGCAATGCGGCAACTCCTTTGATAGAGGAGCGATCCATGATGATATCATAACCCAAGTCGGAGGTTAAATTAGCATCAGGCAACAGCGTTCCTTTGGCAAGAAAGCTAATTTCTGGGGTATGGCAGTCTTCTTGTCCCCATTCCTGCATCCAGGCAAATCTGAATTGAAAAGGTCGGTTGTAATTCCCTCCTAATTGTTGGGCTAGTGCCGGTGAAATTTTACCGTGACAGTCTCCGGTTTGCCACTTATGAGCTTTCGCTTTTTCACTCGGGTCATCGCTTTGAGAATCAACAATTTTGAGTCGCAAGGTTTCGCCGTCAAGGGAGCTATCTAACAATTTGGCTCCTTGGTTGCAACTGCTAACTAGCAGTGAGCCGTAGCGACAGGCGTGGTCGGGTTGGGTTTTGAATACGCTCAACAGTTGGGTTGAGAGTTCAATGTCTGCAAAGTACACATTTTTGCCGGAGCTGAAAGCAACTCTTCTGGTAATACCATCTCCGAAGTCGATGTTTTTGAGAGGGTCGAAGCTGCTATCATTTGGGTCGGGTTTAACGATGCTTAGGGATGCTAATTCTTCAGGTTCAAAAAGCAGTTCAAGCAGGGAGTTACGCAGCACTTCTGATTCAGCTTGGTACCGCCCCTTTGCTCTACCGTCAGTCAAGGACATATCAAAGACTGGGATTTTTAGTCCTTCCCCAGCTACCCATTCTGTGGAGCGATATTCTGGGGTAAGTTTTCTTCTGCTCATTGATTAGCTCCTGAATCCTAGTTTTTACATTTTTAGGACTTACGCACAGTAATAGTCCCGATTTTGACAAGGTTGTTACTTCACAAATTCCTGCTACTGAGTGATATTCTCCCCCTCCAATTGGAGGGTTTAGAAGAAATAAGTAGCGTGTTACAATCAGAATGACAATCCCAATGTGGAGAAAAAAAGTGAAAGTAGTTCGCACAACTACGGCTATGGAAAGCCAACGGGATTATTTCTCTGATAGCGATAGCGATGCACTTGCTCGCGTTGCTTTTGGAGAAGGTGAAAACAGTCAGCAGTTTGGCGGTTTGAGTTTTGATGCTGACGGGGTTATTAAAGGTAGAGCATCAACGTTGTTCAACGTCACCGAAGAACAAGTGGAGAACCCTCAATACTGGATTGATTTATAAGAGATACCGACCGAAATTAAGTCTTCGCTCTTACAAAACAAACGTGTCACATTGTAATACCATTTCTAAAAAGTCTTGCTACAATCTGCATCGTTGGGTTTATTTCACGAAATCAACCTACTGTTGCTAGCTACTGTTGCATGACTTTTCATAAATGGTATAATTCGGAGGTGTCTAATTCGGATATGTCTAATAATTTAGGTGTCAAATCAAGGTATTCCTGACACCTAAAAAGATGGCTAACGCCGTTTTTTGGACTGCGTTTTATCCGAAGAACGACTCTCAAGCGTCTGGTTGGCTTGAAGAGAGTGCAAATTGTTACCGGGAAGCAAGCTGTAAACCACTTTGCGCTTGCGGAAAACTCTAGTACCATCTACAGGCATTCCTTGTTTCCAAGCGTCTGCAATCGCCTTTTTGTCGGCAGAAATTACGGTTTTGGTTTCGACTCGACGATAGGGTTCTGGTAGTTGAGATGGATCGATCGAAACTTCACAGGTAGGCGGATTTTCCTTAACAGTAATGCGGCGGTGTTTGCCAATAATTTCTGAAGTTAACACGCCGCACTCGTTGAAGTAGAGAACGGTTTTGTCCAACCGCTCTCTCCACCCCTGGAGTTTGTTGAGAGCTTTTGAATGCAGTTCTATCAAATACTGCATCCGGGCTGTAATTCCTGCAATTTCGGCATCAATTTGGTCGGCTAAGTCGGCATGGGCATCAACCGCGAGTTCCTGGGTTTCTTGGGTTTGCCAAAGGGATTGCAGCAGTTGGTCGATTTCTTCTGAGCTTTCTGCAGATTCTAGTTGATGCCAAAGTTGAGCCGCAGTTATTGAACTTTGAGCAAGCGTCGCTGTGGCTAAATTCATGCTTAGTATCCTCCGTTGATGCAGGTGTGATAATAATCGCGGCGTTCTTCGAGTTGAGTAAGCGCAGCCATTGTTACCTCGTCGGATTTAAGAGAGCTTTGTTTGTCCTTTTGAATTTTGCTACCTGGTTGAGAATGAGTTAAATTTTGTGAGTTTGACTGGGTGATTTTTTGCATACAATTCAAAAAACTTTCTTAAAAATAGCGCGACCGCGCTCTAAAAAAAAGGAGTATTTAAAGTTATGAATTATCCTATAATTTTTTACCCAAAAGTGGTAATGCAGTTCTGCCATCAATATCCTTTGCCAGAGGCAACTTCTAGTTGTGCCACCTCATCCCAACTTCAAGAAACTCAACAATTCGAGCAACCTGTTGTTTTGCTGACTCCGCCTCAACCACCTGTGGTGTTACCTGTCAAGTTGCTGTGGTTAATTTGGGTGTTTTGGCTCTATGGTGCGATCGCACTTCCGCTATTAGCTATTTCTTGGGGTTGGCTGTGGTGGGAAATGCTGTTGGTAGTAGCTGCTTATTCATGTTTAATTGCGGCTGCTTATAGTTATGTGTTTGGTTGCCGTCAAAAACTGCTATCCAGGTATAAACAGCAAATTCTTGAGTACAAGCAACAAAATATATTATTTCATCAACATTTATCCTCGAATAAACAGCAAGAATTTTCTAATTTTAAGGTGGAAAAAGAAGGGTTGCAGACAGGTTTAAAAATCGCAAAACTTGAGTTGGATTCCAGAAATCGAGCGCTCAAGGATTTGATGTCACTTCGGGTTAGTTCTAAGGGCACATCTCAAGCTCGGCAAGGAGTGAGTGAACAACGCTTTTTACAATATTTGCAGCAATATTTCGAGGAAGTTGTCCAAGCAGCAGAGTTTAAAATTCCGTCATCTCAGAGGAGCTATTCAGCAGATTTTACTGTAATTCACACTCCATCTGGACTCGGAATTGATGTCGAGATTGATGAACCTTATGCTGGCAAATCTAAGAAGCCCACTCACTGCTGCGATGCTGACAGGGATATGCGCCGCAATCAATTATTCTTAGAGTGGAATTGGATTGTGGTTAGGTTTACTGAAAAGCAGGTGGTTCAGGCTCCTTTGAGCTGTTGCAAGTTCTTGGCGATTGCGATCGCCTTTGTAACGGGCGATCGCTCTTATTTAAAGCAACTGGAAACTGAGCCCGATTTGCTAAGCGTCAAACCTTGGACAACAAGAGAGGCAAGGGCTATGGCTAAAAGCAACTATCGCCTTACTTATTTATCTGGATTTGGCGTCGGTTCTGCTTGCAATCGGGTTTCAAAGTTTTGATGCGAGCGCACGCAATATCCGACTTATTGACTGCAATAAATGTTTATAATTAATACAAAGGAGATAAAATAGAGATGCTGTCATTTGAAGAGGGGTTCATTGAAAGTCAACAGCTCAACCAAAGACTTCTGCAAACAATTCGTTTGCTTGGAGAGTACAAGGGAAAGCAGGAGTTATTCCAACAACAAGCCCCACAAGTTTTAGGCACTTTGCGCCAAGCTGCGGTAATTCAGAGTACCGAATCTTCTAACCGCATTGAAGGCATTACTGTGCCGCTAGAACGGATTAAGAAATTAGTAACTGAAAAAACAACGCCGCGCGATCGTTCAGAACAAGAAATTGCGGGTTATCGGGACGTGCTAACTACAATTCACACCAATTATACCCACATTCCTTTTAGTACAGGGTTTATTTTATCAGAAAAATTGGGTTTAAAGCCCCGTCCTTCTAGGACGGCTTTAGTTTCTATAAAGTGTAAAGAATGATTAAACATACGCATTTTGTAAACATAGTGTTTCGTAATACGGTAAGATATTTGAATGATAACATTAGAGTTTAAGTTGAAAGCCAAAGGGAAGCAATACCGAGTCATTGACGAGATGATTAGGACGGCTCAATTTGTCCGAAATAAAACTCTTAGGTATTGGACAGAGAATCAAGGGGTTAAGTTAGTTGACCTGTACAAACAATGCGCCATTATGGCAAAAGAGTTTGAATGGGCAGGTAAGCTTAATTCGATGGCACGTCAGGCTTCTGCCGAACGTGCCATTTTTGCTATCCAACGTTTTTGGGCTAATTGCTTTCGCCAAGAAACCAGGAAAAAAGGGATACCCGCAGTTCAATTAGAGGGTTGCAGGAAAGGTGTCCGACAGTGGGCATTGATTTAATTCGCCGTTTATTGCGCCGGGAGAGAGATGCTGGGCGTTTGCAATGTCGGGGGCGAGGGGTAGATGCTCGCTGGCAAAAGCAGTAGCTACAGAACTTATGCACAAGCAACTGCGTGTTGAGTAGAATCATAAAACTCAACACTCAGTTGCAACTATTTATGCAATTAGTAAGTTGTACTGCATTTAAATTGTAGAGCTCAATGACCTTCAAAAATTGTCAAATCCTCTCTCCCTCGAACACCATAGACCAATATGCTTGGGTTAAGAACAATCTGACTTTTAAAAGATGCATATATTGCCATAAAATCGTAACAGAGATAGAATTCGTTAGAGAGCGTTAACCCAAGCGTATTGCACCATAGACAATAGAGTTGCATTGCATTTATTCGCTCTTCAATCAGGAAATTATCTGCGTTTATTTGCGTTGAGCTGTCTTGAATCTGCGGTTAACCTATTAATCAAAGATTTAGGCAATTCAAGTCTAATCTAGATGCACAACAGGTTATTAGTTAAGTGCTGCTTCTGCATCGAGTTTGTTAACCTGCTGTCGCCGGAACAATTCTTGTGAAAGTTCGGGCCACCTTTCCAGAGTGGGGTCTTTTGCGACTACCAACTGTGCTGCTTTCCTAGCTTGCTCTAGTATGGCCTGGTCGTTGATTAAATCAGCCTTGGCAAATTCTGGCAGTCCCGCCTGCTGGGTTCCTAATACCTGACCTGGCCCTCGCAATCTCAAATCCATTTCTGCTAGAAAGAAGCCGTCTTGCGAAGTTTCCATTATCTTGAGCCGCTCTCTAGAATTATTTGATTTGGAATCGCTTACCAACAAGCAGTAAGATTGTGCCGTGCTCCGTCCTACCCTGCCTCTGAGTTGGTGCAATTGTGACAAGCCAAATCGTTCCGCGTGTTCGATTAACATGACTGTGGCATTGGGGACATCAACTCCGACTTCAACAACCGTCGTAGAGACGAGAATTTGAGTTTTATGGGCAATAAAGTTGGCGATTTCTGTTTCTTTCTCGGCGGAATTCATGCGACCGTGTAGCAGCCCGATATTGACATTGCGGAAAATATTTTCCCTCAAGTACCGATGCTCCTCAATGGCGGCTTTGAGGTCAAGCCGTTCAGATTCTTCGACAAGTGGCAGAATGATGTAGGCTTGATAGCCCAGTTGGATTTGTTGTCGAATTATTTCGTGAGCTTTGTGGCGAGTTCTACTCGTAAATAGCTGAGTTTGAATTGGCTCTCTCCCCGGTGGCAGTTCGTCCAGCAGGCTGATGTCTAAATCGCCGTGCAGTGTCAGGGCTAAAGTTCTAGGGATGGGTGTGGCGGTCATTGTCAGAATGTGAGGGCTAATGCCTTTTTGCTGCAACTTGAGCCGCTGTTGAACTCCAAATCGATGCTGTTCGTCGATCGCCACAAAACCCAGTTTCTTAAAGCTTACAGTATTTTGAATCAGTGCGTGAGTACCGATTAGCAAGGGAAGAAGCCCCAAGTTTAATCCTTTGGCAATTTCTTGACGAATCTTAGCTGTTGTGGAGCCTGTTAACAGCGTTACAGACAATCCCAGCGGCTCAAACCATTCACTGAGTTTGCGGTAGTGTTGGGAGGCTAACACTTCAGTCGGTGCCATTAGTGCTGTTTGATAACCGGATTGAATTGCTGCAAGGATGGCGACTGCTGCTACTACTGTTTTGCCGGCACCGACATCTCCTTGTACTAAGCGATTCATCGGAGTTGGTTTGCTCATGTCTGACAGAATTTCGGCAATGACTCTTTGCTGTGCTTTGGTTAGGGTAAAAGGTAAATTCTTGTAAAGTTTTCTGAGCTGTTTTCCTGTTGAGTTTAGGGAGTATCCTGGCTGTTGTTGCAAGGTATATCGGTGCTGCAATAGCCTTAATTGCAAGTAGAAAAATTCATCGAACACTAAGCGGTGGCGGGCAGATTCGAGGGTATTGCTGTCTGGGGGACAGTGAATATGTGCGATAGCTTTTTGGAGAGCTATTAACCCAAAACGTTTGCGAAGTCGTTGTGGCAGCGGGTCTTCAATAAAACCAACACAGTCAAGTGCTGTACGAATACAATGCCGGACTAGCTCGTTAGTTATGCCTTTAGTTAAGCGGTAAACTGGTACAATAGAGGTCGTGCTGGCTTTAGCATCTTCAAAGCTAACAACTTTAACTGTTGGGTTGCTGATGGTTTTACCATAGCTATCTTGTTTGACTTTTCCTGTCACTAATACAATAGCACCTTGTTTGTAAAGTTCGGCTTGGTGGGAACGCCATAGTTGCGATTGGTAATAGCTGTGGTTGTAAAATTGAGTGCAAACTATTCTGCCGGTTTGGTCGCAGACAATCCATTTTTGTAATGTAAGTTCTGGTTTAGTACGGCAGTCGAAGATACTGTGGTTGATAATTTTGCCTGCAATTGTTACGCAATCTCCTGTTTTTGTCTCAGCAATCCGAGTGCGTTTGAAGGCGAGATGTTCTCTAGGAAAATAGTAGAGTAGGTCTGCAATGGTGCGAAGACCTAGTTTTGCTAATTTTTGAGCTTCTGGAACAGCAATCCCAGACAAATGTTGTAAGGTGAGAGTTAAATCCATATTTTTGAAGGGATTTGAATTGGCTGAGAGTTAGCCGCGAACGCGGCTCATTTCCCGAGGGCTAATCCATCTATCAACAAGGAGGAAAATTTTGGTTGGCGTGGCTGAATTTGGGTATTAAATTTGTAGGGGCAATCACCCCGTAGTTGCCCACCGCTGACGTGACGGGTAAGCACTCTTATAATTAGGGCTTGCTAAAAAAGTGTACAGAGTGGATAAACGAGACTAGACAGCTTGAAAAATAGTAGGTTCGTTGCCTAATTCCCAAATTTACCCAGAGACTTCCCTGTGAAAGTCCAAGGGTTTTGAACCTCGCTTATCTTATAACTTGTACTTGTTCGAGCCCAAAAAGATTGAAACCCTTATCTGGTCTGCCTTCTGTTTTTATTCAGTCAGCCCTAATTACGTATAGGCAAAATAATACTTTGATTCAGCAGCGCCACAAAACCTTTCTGGCGTAGTTTTTGGAATTTATAAGATTTTAAACAGAAGAGATTTATGGCAATAATTAAGACAGTTTGAGGCGCCTTTATTTAAGCATAAATGAGTAAAATTTCAATTTTTATTTAATTGGCTGGTAATCGGAATATTTCAAAGCCAAAGCCAAAAAAGGTTCTGTATAATACAAAGCAAGTTGATTGCTAGGGCCATTAAAAACTGCATCAAAGGCGTGTTCAGCCCAAGGAATTTCGAGCAAAATAGTACGCGCGGCGAAGCTATCCCGTAGGGAATCGCCCGTGGCTCGCAATCGTTCCTAGAGCGATCGCCCAAACTTAGCCTGAACGATATGATCGCGACCTGCATAAACCAGTAGGCAAGGGGGAAGATTGGGTTTAATATAATTAATGGGGGAAGCCCGGTGGTAAAGCTCATTGAGTTCGTTTGGGGTTCCTCCCAGAAAGGCACGCAAGACGGCTCGAACGTCGATCGCATCAGGAAAAGATGGGTCATTGTATCCCCCAATAAGGTCGTTTGGCCCGTAATAGTTCACCACTGCTCTAACTGGAAGCACACTAGAATCATAAGCAGTTAGCATTGCTAAATGGGCACCTGCAGACCTTCCCATCAAAGCAATTCGATCGAGATCGATGGACCAATCACCAGCATGAGTTTTGATATAGGAAAGAGCGGCTTGTACATCCTCAAGCTGAGCAGGAAATCGATACTTGGGAGCGTGGCGGTAAGCAATTGCAACCACACAATAGCCTTGGGCGGCCATGTAGCGGCTGAATTCCTCATTGGAATCGGGATTGCCTCTCTGCCAAGCTCCCCCGTAGAGTGTGATAATCGCCGGATATTTGCCAATTTCCACCGGCCGATAAAGGTTTAGTTGCAGTGAAACTCCGTCAGGGTTGGCAAATCCAATAGCCCGATCGATCCTAACCTCTCTAATCGGAATTCCCCGGAACGCATCTGCTAGGATAAACGGTTGAGGGTGTAGCTGCGCGCGTAGAGCTTGAGGAACGGTTGCTAAATAGTTTGTTCCTAGAACTGCTTGCATTTCGGTAGCTATTGCTGCATTGGCTTCTGGGAATTGCATCAGGGGAAGCAGGCTCAGAATTAGGGCGAACAGGTTACAAATCGGTAAAATAATGTAGACTTTGCGTTGATGTCGTCTGGGCCGGTTCAGCAGAAGGGCGATCGCATTGATACCGACTAACCAAGGACTAATTTCTGGTGCTCCCACCGCCAAAGGGTACAGAAACAGCGTGGGTGCTGGTACGATGACCCATAAACTGAGAAATAGCGCGATCGCACTCAAGAACCAAGGGATAAATTGCGAGATTAAGAACGCTGCCAATAATGGTAACTTTTTGCGGCTATTCTTGGGGAGCATCGGATTTTCTGCTCCTAATTTTTAATCAGCTTAAACTAATATGGCGGTTACTACTAAGTGTGAGGTATGGTAGCAGTAATCTGTAAACCAGCTAGCCAGGATTTGAGAGAGAATTAAGTAGGTCAAAGATACAGAACGATAGTTCACGCCTACACGCATTTGTAGGACAAAACAGTTCCGGTCAAGCATCAGTGTTGCAAACATTGCATTATCTTAGTTTACCAAATTTGTGCAAATAGGGCAGAAGCGTTTGTGGTTCTTTTGCCTCTTGATTGTTCTCTCAAAACTTTTGTCTGCAACCCAGCATTCTGCCAGAACAAATTTTATTCCGCGTTCTCGGGCTGCGCCGCAAAACTTAGCCCCTCTGCCTTTTTTATGCTGATAAAGCCTTTCGTCCAAATCTTTAGTCCAGCCGACATAGTGTTGAGACGGATGAGTCGGACATATCGGCTGCTCAAAGTGCAGGAGATATACATATCCTGCTATTGTGTTTGCCATTTTTGAATGTGGTTTTAATGTTTGCTATTGGCTGCCGGAGAAACAAACTTGTCTCTCCGGCATAATTGAATTACCAGTCGATTTTTAGCTCGCAGTTTTTGTGGCTGCCGTTGCTGCTACCATTGCTGCTGTCGTTGTTGCTGTCGTTGTTGCTGTCGTTGTTGCTTTCGAGAGGGAATTGGAAGTTTAATGCCAGCAGTTCTTGTTCAATAATTGACTTTCGATTTTGGACTTTTTTGTCTCTCAAAAGTCGCAGAGCGTGGATTATTTTGTCGAGCGTTTGATAGCTTGTTTGTTGAAAATTCAGTACAAGTGTTGTTTCCTTGCCCATGATGTACAGTTCGTTTTCTGTTTGGTGGACGCAGGTTAAATTATTGAAGTAATAGGTGTAGGTTTGCGATAGTTCCATTTTTTTTTCCGATGCTTTATTTTTGGGCGCGACAGCGCTCATAAATTTGTTTTTTCGTAAATGTTAGTGAGTACGATAAAATGTATAAATAATTTATTTTTACCCATGTTGACTCACAAATTATTTGAGCAAGCACGGCCTCAATTTACTTAATAGTTACGCCAAAATAGTTGATAAATACGTTAAAAAAGCTGTCAAAATTAGTGGTAGCAATATCAGTAATTGGTATTCCTGCCTGGTAAGAATAATTGGGGGGATAAAACGGTTTACCCACCGTTATCAAAACCCTGAGATGCCAGAACTACCCAGTAATTTATGTCGCAACCAGGAAATTTGTTAGCTAGCGCTTTTATTTAATAAAAATCAAATTTTTAAGTGGCAATAACTAATCCAGTTCGAGGTTTTGGGTGTGCTGTTTATGCTGTTGGTGATTTTGTTTATGAGTTGGCTGTTCTTGTTCAATTAATTGTATCCAGATATCATTCCAACTTGACGGTGGATTGACAAGTTCTGCATCGGGTAGCAACGATCGCGCATTTCGAGCGAGCTGAGAATTTTCTGCAATCGCTATAATAACGCTATCGAGTTCTTGTAAGAATTGTATAGGTAGTTGTGAAGCTCGTTCAATTCCTAGGTAAATTGTGGGTGGTGCTGTTGTAGAGTTATCCTGTTCAATAAGCAAAAGTGAAAGGGCTTCGATTGGGTTACAGGCAATTACAGCTCGCTCAATTTCTCCGGTAGTGGCTACCCAGAAAGCAGCTTCAGATGACAGGGGATGGGTTGTAGTAAAGTTGCCTCTTTCATCGAGGACAAAAGCGAACCGGGCTTCCCCGTCAAGCGTCCGTCCTGTAAAGACAGCCTTTTCTGAGCCGGCATACAGCCAAGAATGAGAGTGCAATTTTTCAAGCAATTCTAAAGGTAAACTGTACTCGACTGCTAGATGCGAGCGCACTTTTTGCCACTGAGTTTCATTCCTTTCAGGCAGGATAGACAGTTGTAACTCTAACTCATTTGCTGTTGCAGGAATTGCAGGCGCGGTTGCTGCTAGCTCGGATTGTGACGACTCTAACTCATTTGCTGTTGCAGGAGTTCCAGGTGCGCCTGCTACTAACTCGAATTGTGACAACTCTAATTTATTTTCTCTTGCAGGAGTTGCAGGTGCGGTTGCTACTAACTCGGATTGTGACGACTCTAGCTCAGTTTCCTCTGCCTCACTGAGGGCGATAGCTAAGTGTTGTGGCTGCATTAAAGCCTCAATTAGGGCGTTATCTCGCCCTTTGTCATAGCTAACGCCTCGATGCTTCTGCAATCCAGAAAAAGTGTAGGCTTTACCCAACTGAGTGCCACTTAAAGCGACCCCATCTAAATTGTAAGAAATGCCTTTACTCAAGCCGATTCCAGTTCGAGTCAATCCGACTTGCACCTCTACGCCTTGTTGCTGCAACCGCTCAACGAATTCTGGCATACTTGGGTTGTCTTGGGTAACTTCATCAATTAGGTCTTGCAATTGCACCCTGACGCTCTTGTTTCCCTTGCTTTTTAATTGTCTGTGTTCTCCTGTAGTCTGAGCTCGTTTGTCTGTTTCCCAACTGGGTGTAACAGTTTCCAGGCTGTAGTTCCGTTCGAGTTGGCGAATAGTTTCTTGGCTTTTGTAATAATCCCAGCTATCGTCAACGACACCTCCATCTAGACAAATGCGACTGGCGACGATGTGAATGTGGTCGTGTTGTGTATCGCTGTGCTTGACAACTGCGTATTGGTTGTTGTCAAATTCCATCGCTTTCATGTAGTTGGCTGCAATCGCCAGCCAGCGTTGGTCATTTTCTTCAGAATCTTCTAGTTTTTCGGTGCTATCGACAGATAAAGTGGCGTGAAAAACTGCTACTTTCAGGTTAGGTCTTAGTTGTCGGGCGATCGCAAATTCAGCAGCCAGTTCTTCAGGAGTTTGTCCGCACATAGTACCGCCAATTAGAGCGGCGTCTTTTTTGCCCAGCACGTAGTTCAGACAGCCCCGAAAGCCTGTACCTTTAATTTGTTTGCCAATCATAACCGTTTCGCAGTAGGTTTATTACATCAATTTCTCAGGCTTGTTAAAAATTAGCGGACTGTAGAATTGGTAAGGTTTGCAACTATTGCTTTAATTGTAGCTTGGTTCTCTCGAATGAGTTGCTGTACGCTTTCTAAGAGTCCTTTATTGACAACAACTGGTTCTCCCAATGCCACAGCACTATTGCAAGCTTTAGTAATTTGATTGAGGTTGTTTCCTGCAATCCTCAATTGGGTATCAATCTTGCACAAAACTTGATAGGCTTTCAAGTCAAATGCAGCTAGAGGGCGTGGCATGGTTCTCCTCAAAGCTGCACGGCGCATGAAGTCGCTCATGCTTAAATTTACTTGCTCTGCTCTTGCTTTGATTTGATTGTAGTCAGAGTCAGTTAGGCGAATGTGAATATGGTTGGATAGCAGCTCTCTAGGTTTGACGGACGGTAAAGTCTTCATAGTTTTTAATCAGTAAAAACCTCTTACCAAGATACAAGTTAACAACTGTAATCGACAAGCGCTATTCAGGTGATTTTATCCCCCCCAATTGGAGAGGGCTGTTTAGACAGTTTATTAAGGTAGAGACTGAGTATAATTTTCTTTATTTGTATAGAATAGTGGATTTAGGTGCGATCGCACTTGAATAAGTGATGAGCTTGTTGAATTGCTTTTGAAGCATTTTCTCCCTCTAATTTCTTAGAGCTATAGAATATTCAGCTTAAATCGTAGTACAAATAGTTACAGTTGTCATTAAAGCTAAAGAAAGTATTAAACCCGACCTTACGGTTAGGCTTCCGTAAAAGGAGGGTGCATTATTTCTCTTCCTGCACGTAAAAGTGCGGTTTGTGATCACAAAACCATTGCTTGCTACTAATCAAGAACAGCCAAAAGCAGCCTCAACCAGCAAAGGCAGTCTCTGCACAAAAAAGCAGTAATTTGACCGAAAAAGTCAGGCATTTGCAGGATATTTACAGGGATTTGCAGGTAAAGTGCACCCCCTGCAAATACCTGCACTTGCCTGACTTTATACTGCAAATCCCTGACTTTATACTGCAAATCCCTGACTTTAGCTGACGCAACAATTAGCTAATTTTTTAGCGTTTTTAACAACAAGTGGATTGACTTAATAGTCAAGTTGTGGCATCGGAATTGAATAAAAAATCAAGTTGAGCAAGTGTGAGAAAATTGGCAGGTAGCTAAAATTTATGAAGTGATTTTGTAGTGTAGTACCCACTATGCCAGCAATAAAGCTGAGGCTGGACTATCTGGTTTTTGCGTTCCGTTGAGGCTGTTCGCGAGTGTAAGGCTTACCTCGATCGAGTGTCCGCTGCTGTCTATTGCTAGCAGTTAACTACTAAACTACCATCGCCAGCCTTTCAATTCTTTGCAAGAGCAAGCGAGTGCGACCTGAATTTTTAGCAACGGGTGAGAGGAAAGCAGGCGCGATTTCGCACAGATTTGCAAGCTCGGCTCGAAACCATCCTGATAAAAATGCTTTCACTTCATAGTCAGCTTGTTGCACTTCCTCGAACAAACTAAAACGCCCGTCAAGCAGTGCCACAATGTCTTCAATATCAGAACTAAAATAAAAGTTACCCCCGCCTCTACCCATGAAAGCTTCTATTTTGGAAGCGAGGAGATAAGGCGTTGAAAAAATTAGGATTTGCCTACCACTTGGAAGTTGGTAGCGAATAGAGTTAGCAATGCCCGGCCTGTACCAGCGATTGGAAAACCCTAATACAGAGGAGTCGCACGGCATGACATCAATTGAAATGCCCTCATACTGCCAGCGACATAGGGGTGCACCTGATTCTGTAGTCTCTTGAAGCCCAAGGGTTCGCAACAAGTTCGAGAAGTTGTAATATTCAGCTCTGGACATGATTTCGACAACACAATCAACATCATCGGTAGGTCGAATGTCAGGAGCAGCCACTTCGTCCAGATACAGGGATATCGTTGCTCCTCCTGTGAAGACGATGGTAGTGCGTACTTGAGAGAGTATCCGGGCGACTGTTTCCAGCATGAATATCTGCTGATTCATAGAGCGACGATCCTCTTTTCAAGTTCGCTAGCGGCTAAACGTTGCTCCCGCACCCGACCAACTCGAATAGCGTCAATCAAGCTGAGCAAGGC